>JAQVYP010000042.1 GCA_029004655.1 Oscillospiraceae bacterium
TCCTTACCAAGGACGCACTCTACCAACTGAGCCATAGCAGCATAATTAATACAGCTTGATTATTTTACATCATATATTAATTATTGTCAAGATTTAATTAATAGTATTAGATAAGCGGATTTTAGATTTTAAAATGAAAAATACACATTATTGATTATTACAATTCTATATGATATACTAAAATTTACTATTTAAGGCAATTAAAGGAGATAAGTATGAAAAAAATAACAGTAATGATTATGGCGGCAATTATTATATGCATGACGTCAGCTTGCGATGGGCTTTCGCTGAAAACTTTTATTGACAATGAAAGCTCACCTTCAGAACAATCATCTTCTGAAGTTGCTGCGCCAACCTCAGCTTTGGAAGCTTGTAAAGAAGCTGACAGAAAAATGGAAGAATTGTATAAAACTCATGCAGTAGAATTAGTATTGGATGCAAATATGAACGTGTCTGTGTCTGGTCAAAGCCAGTCAGTTACTATAAGCGGTACAGGTGTAATGAATGAAATTAATAACATCGCATCAATGAATATGGCTGTAAACATGCCTGCTTTAGGTGTATCTATGAATACAGCTTGGTATTGCGATGGAATCAGCTATTACACATGGTTGGCAGGAAAAACTTACAGACTGCCCTTGGATGAAACAACAAAGAGTGAAATATCAAGTGCAGATGGTGACTTAGATTATGAGAACTTAGTTGCTGAGAGTGAAACACTTAATAAAGCCGAAAACGGTGGTTATGATTATACAATTGTTGTTTCCCTAGGTTCGTTGAGTCAGGATGCAAAAAATTCAATGCTTAAAATTTTTAATTTGGAAAACTCAGATGTCAATATTAAGACAATGACCATTTCCGGAAATATTGGAACAGATGGTATATTTGCATCAGAATGCATTGCGATGTCAGTTGAATCTACCACAGAGGGAGTTACAACTCCTATGGATATGAATATGAATTTTAAATATGACATTAAAGATGAGGGATATCAAATTACCGTTCCGGAGTTGATCGATATTGAGAATGCAATAGATTCAGATTCAAGCATTCTTGGTGAAGCGACGCAAGCCGCTTAATAATTCTAATAATTCCAACTAAAAACGCTCAATCTTTGCGGCCTTTTGGTTGTGAAATTGTGTTGTTTTCCTTGCCCCACAAATAAAATCCTCGCAAATCCTGGGTGATTTTTAAATGGAATCAGTATTAAAACAATACAATAGTGCGGTAAGGCTTTTGGCTTTACCGCTTTTTTTGTTGTATTTTTCCACCCGTTAGTTTATAATAAAGTGAAATAGAATGGAGGATTATTTATGCTCAACATGTTGCTTAGCGGTAACTTTGATATAAAGTCAGCGCTAGTATACTTTTTGTCAACTTGTGCAGTTGTATTTTTAACACTTCCTATTCACGAATTTGCTCACGGATATACTGCAAATAAACTTGGGGATCCAACGGCTAGATATCAGGGAAGGCTTACTTTAAATCCATTTGCTCATATCGATTATTTGGGTGCACTTCTGATTGTGCTGATTGGTTTTGGTTGGGCAAAACCGGTGCAAGTTAATACACGCAATTTCAGAAATCCAAAACGTGATATGGCAATAACAGCACTTGCGGGGCCGGTGTCTAATTTGATAGTGGCTTTCGTTTTGATATTTTTGATGAATTTAATCGCATTTTTCGGATCATCAATAAGTGCTTTATATTATGTAATAGTTTTTTTGGAAAATATTGCGTATATAAATATCTATCTTGCTGTATTTAATCTTATACCCATTCCACCGCTTGATGGCTCGAGACTTTTGTCAGCTTTGTTACCTGATCGCATTTATTATAAGCTCATGCAATATGAAAGATTTATGTTTATATTTATATTAGTTTTGCTATTTAGCAACTTAGGCAAATATATTGGAATTGCGGCAGGAAATATTTTCAATGCTTTTGCTAGGATTATAGTACCCCTGTTTAATTTGTTAGGATAAGAATGTTAGGATAAGTTAATATGGATCAAATATCGTATAAGCTAGGTGAGTTTGAAGGTCCGATGGATTTACTGCTTCACCTAATTGCTAAAAATAAATTGAATATAAATGATATTGAGATTAGCGTTTTAATTGATCAATATATTGAACAGATTCGAGCAATGCAGTTGCATGATATGGATATTGCCAGCGAATTTTTAGAGATGGCGTCACGACTGATCTATCTTAAAACGGTAAGCCTTTTGCCAAAGCATGAGGAAGCCGAGCAACTAAAAGACGAATTGACGACTGAACTAATGGAATATGAGAAGTGCCGCCGGGTTGCCGCAACGCTTTCAACCATGACTTTTGGATTTAATACATTTATTAAGTCACCTGAAAATATAGAGTATGATAAAACTTATTTAAACATTCACGAAAGCGAAAAGCTAATAGACGCATATATTTCGGCTGTTGGCAGAGGACAGCGTAAGCTTCCGCCGCCCACTACCGTTTTTGGAAAAATTGTTGCAAGAAAAATTGTTTCTGTTTCCTCCAAAATAGTGTTTGTTTTAAGGAAGCTTTGGGGTGGCGGCAAGAAACAGCTTAGAACTCTTTTCGATGGTGCGGAAAGCCGCTCGGAATTGGTAGCGACATTCTTGGCTGTTCTGGAACTTTGCAAATCAAACAGAGTTTATGTGAACGGCAACGGTGAAAATGCCGAGATCTCAGTTATTAAGGAGAGAAATAAGCATTGAATATTAAGGAAATGGTTGCGGCATGCGAGGCAGTTCTCTTTGCGAGTGGAGAACCTGTTTCTTTGATGCGTATTTGTGAAATTTTCGAAGTTGATGAAGAAGCAGCCGAAGGTGTTATGAATATGTTGTCGGACAGGCTTGTGAATTCAGACAGTGGTATTAAATTAGTTAAACTTGATAAGGTATATCAGCTCTGTACTAGGGAAGAATACGTTGAGTATATACGTAAGACTTTGGATTTACGCAGAAAAACTCCTCTTTCTCAGGCGGCTTTTGAAGTGCTTGCGGTTATTGCGTATAATCAACCGGTAACAAAAGCTTATGTTGAACAGGTTCGCGGAGTTGACTGTTCCGGTGTTGTTTCAACTCTTGTTGAAAAGGGCTTGCTCGAGGAAAAGGGAAGACTTGAATTGCCGGGCAGACCGTTGATTTATGGTACAACAGATAATTTTCTGCGCTGTTTCTCGCTTAAATCGCTGGATGAATTGCCGGAAGTTCCCGCTGATGAAGATAATGCCGATGCAAATGGTCAAATTAAAATGATGGATACAGCACTTGAATTGGCAAATCAGTTGGCTGAGGATATTCCAATCGAAGAGGATTAATATAAAGGGGTGAATGCAGGATGACAGCGCTTTGGATTATTCTCGGTGTTGTTGTTGTCATTTGCTTGCTGTTGCTGGCGCCGGTTAAAGTAGAAGTAATTCTGCAAGATAAACTCAGTGCCACATTTAAATATTTATTTATTAAACATAAAATTCATAATGTGAATCCACTGCTCGACGATAAACCTGAAATCCCAGCAGAGGAAGAATCCGATAAGTTGGGCTATATTAAAGAACTTATTGAAGAAAAGGGATTCGCAGGCGCTATAACTGAGTTGTGTGATATTTTAAAGCTATTCTTAAAAAAAGCAGAACGTCTTATACCGCATATAATTGTAAGTAAATTTAATTTAATAATCCAAGTTGGAAGCGATGACGCCGCAATAACGGCTTTAGAATATGGTGCGGTTTGTGCAGTTGCTTATCCAGCATTAGGTTTTGTCGAGTCACTGGTGAAATTTAAAAAGCAAAAAATAGATATCAGCTGTGACTATAATAACGAAAATTCTGTACTGGAAATGAATGCGATTTTAAAAATCAGGTTGTTTTTTTTGATCAGAGCATTTAATTCTTTTGTACTGAGTTATATAAAAAATGCTATTGGAAATAATAATAAAAAGGATGGTGCTACAAATGGGTGAAAACAGCATAACGGGAATTATGGATATTACACTTGAAAAAATCAGATCAATGGTTGATGCCCAAACAATAATAGGAAATCCAATTGTAATGAATGATATATCTATAATACCGGTATCTAAGGTGTCGTTTGGACTAGCTACCGGAGGTTCTGATTTTCCGGCAAAAAATGCAGGGCAAACGCTTTTTGGCGGTGGTGGCGGAGCGGGTGTTTCAATTGCCCCGGTTGCGTTTTTAGTGGTTAACGGCAATGATGTCAAAATGCTTCAAATCTACAAAGATGCTAGCACAGCGGACAAGGCTATCAGCATGTTGCCGGAGCTTTTCGACAAGATTTGCTCTATGTTTAAAAAAGACACAAAGAAAGATATTGTTAATACTGATAAAGAATAATAAATTTAATATAGTATTTGAAGTAATCAAGGGCGCATAACTACCATATTATTTAAAGAATATCTATGGCGGAGGTTATGCGCCCTATGAAAAGTATTATCAGTGTTTTTCTATGTGTATTAATAACAGCAATCACGGTACAATTCTGGCCTTTTCAGCAGGTAATGGCTGATGGCCTGTCTGTATCGGCTCAAGCAGCTATCTTGATTAATGCCGATACGGGTGAGGCAATTTACGAAAAAAACGCTCATCTAAAACTTTCGATGGCAAGCACGACAAAAATTATGACAGCACTTTTACTTGCGGAGCAAAACACACCAGAAAAAACAGTTGTTACCACAAAACAAATGGTGACTGTTGAAGGCTCATCCATGGGGCTGCTCGAGGGAGATACAGTATCTTACAAAGCTCTGCTTTGCGGAATGCTTTTGTCTTCTGGAAATGATGCGGCTAATACCACGGCAATTATCCTTGGCGGAAGTCTTCCGAATTTTGCAATTATGATGAATGCTAAGGCAAAAGAAATCGGCATGACCGATACGCATTTTGTCACGCCGTCGGGGCTTGATGATGCTGACCATTATTCTACGGCTTTCGATATGGCATTGCTTGCATCATATGCCATGAAAAATGCTGATTTTAAAGAAGTTGCATCAAGCAAAGAGATGATTGTATATTATGGCAATCCGCCATACAAACGGACTCTGGGAAATCATAATAAATTGCTGTCTATGTATGATGGTGCAGAAGGTGTGAAAACTGGGTTCACAAAAAAGTCCGGACGATGTCTTGTTTCAAGCGCAGAGCGGGACGGGAAATCTGTAATTGCCGTAACGTTAAACGCTCCTGACGATTGGGATGACCATATTGCAATGTTCGATTTTGGCTTTTCTCAGCTAGTATGTAAGGATATAACATATAAATTTGAAGATCCTACGCTTCCTGTTGTTGGCGGAAAATTTGATAGAGTAAAACTGAATGTGTCAGAATGTAAGGTTGGTCTGTTAAATAAAGAATATTCAGAAATTACATACGAGATTATTCTGCCCCCATTTCTTTACGCTCCAGTGGTGGTGAATAAGGAAATAGGCAGTGTTATTTATAAATTGAACGGAGAACAAATTGCAGAGTCAAAAATTTGGGCTGTGGGGAATGTTGAGGCTAAAGTTAGTGAGCCCAAAAGCAAAACAGACTTGTTTTTTGATAAACTGCAGATGCTTTTACAAATGTGATGATTAAGGGAGAAAATTATAAAATGAAGGAAGAAAAAATCAGGTTGCAAAAATATCTTGCACTGTGTGAAGTTGCCTCAAGAAGAAAGGCAGAAGAGTTAATCGAACAAGGTAGAGTTAAGGTTAACGGTAAGGTAGCAACTATCGGCGACAAGGTTGATGCTAAACGCGATAAAGTAGTTGTTGCCGGTAAGGTGGTTCAAAACAGTTCCAAAAAGATGTATATAATGCTTCATAAGCCAAGGGGCTTTATTACCACATTAAATGATGAGCAGGGCAGAAAATGCGTTGCCGATTTGGTTGCTGATGCCGGTGTCAGATTATTTCCGGTCGGCAGACTTGACCGCAACAGCGAGGGACTTCTACTCATGACTAATGACGGCGATTTTTCTAATATATTAACACATCCATCAAACCATGTTGCCAAAAAATATAGAGTAACGGTGCGCGAAAAGGTTACAGATGATCAAATCACTAAAATGACCGAAGGGCTAATGATTGACGGTCAAAAGACACTGCCTTGTGATGTTTGGGTTATTTTAAGAGAAGAAGGACGCACAGTGCTGCAAATCATTCTTTACGAGGGACGAAATCGCGAGATCAGAAAAATGTGTGAGCAAGTAGGATTGACCGTTATCAGGCTTAAAAGAATTGAAATTGCAGGAATCAAGCTCGGGATGCTTCCTCAGGGACGTTGGCGCGAGCTTGATGAAAAAGAAGTGCACAGAATAATGAATATCACCGCACCCAAGGAGGATGAATAATATGCTGGAGATTCATCCGGTAAGGGATAAGGAAAAACTTCAGCCGCTTTATAGCAAGCACGAACTTGTTTTTTCGGATGACTGCATGGCCGTTTTTGCAATGGACGGAGAAGAAATGATTGGATATTGTTTGTTTTCACTCGGTGCCGATAATATATCTGTTAAATTACTTGTTCCGATAGATGATATAGTGTTGGCTGACGGTATTTTGAGGTCGACTTTGCATGTTGCTGTGGAAAATGGAAAAGTGAATGCATTTTATGAGAAATCAGCTCCTGAGAATGTTTTTAAGACTCTGGGCTTTATTAAAAATATCGAAACAAAGAGTCTCCTTATACAAAAATTGTTTTCATCGTGCAAAAGTTGTTCTAATAATTAGACATATGCTTGTTTTTTCGAGTAGAAAAGTGTATAATAATTTTTGATTTGGTTTATTACAATTTGGTCGTTTACGATTAGTATTCGACCATTTAAATATATGAACGGAGGTATAAAGATGAGCTTTGAAAATGGTAAAACTCGGCTGGAAAACGAATTGGCATCCGCTAAAGAATCTGTTGCCAGAACACGTTTACAGTCTTTATTTGATAGCGGCGTCTTTGCCGAATTAGACAGATTTGCAAAAAATGGGGACAATCCTTGCGAGGTTGTTACCGCATTCGGGACAGTAAGTGGAACGGGCGTTTATGCATTCTCGCAAGACTCAAGTATTTTATCAGGTGCTATGGGTCGTGTTCAAGCTGCTAAAATCAAGAGAGTTTATGAACTTGCCGCAAAAACTGGCGCACCTGTTGTTGGAATATATGATTCAAAGGGCGCACACATGGACGAGGGAATGGACGCTCTTGGGGCTTATGGCGAGCTTATTTTGGCATCAAGCAATATTTCGGGCGTTGTTCCGCAGATATCTTTGGTGCTCGGTTCTTGCATCGGATCCGCGGCAATTTTAGCAGACCTTGCTGATGTTGTTGTAATGTCAAAGACGGCAGAACTTTGCGTATCATCAGCTTTCATTGTTGGGGATAAGGACAAGTTGGTTGGAACAGCCGAAATTGCCGCTAAAAACGGAACTGCTTCAATTGTAGCTGTTACTGAGCAGGAAGCAATCGAAAAAGCAGTTGCAGTTATGTCGTTATTACCTGCCAATAATCTCTCAACTGCTTTTACGGCAGACTATGTTCCGGCAGTCCCTACAGACGGAAATGGTGTAGATGATTTGATTTCAGCCATAGCCGATGATAAGAGCTTTATTGAACTGGGCAGGGAATACGGTTCTTGCAGCAAGGTTGGTCTTGCACGAATAGAAGGCAATTCGGTTGGTGTCGTTGCAACCGATTCCAATAAAAATGAAGGCAAGCTTTGCGGTAACGCCGCTGATAAGATTGCACGTTTTGTAAGATTCTGCGATGCATTTTCTATTCCAGTTGTGACAATGCTTGACTGTGCGGGATTTATGGGCAATAAGGACGCCGAGCTAAATGGTGAGGTTAAAGCTATTGCTAAGTTAACACATGCTTATGCTGAGGCAACAACTCCTAAAATCACCGTTATCGCGGGACAAGCTATCGGTGCTGCTTATATTGCTATGGCAGGAAGAGCATGTAACGCAGACGTCGTTTTTGCTTGGCCGAATGCGGTTGTTTCTTCACTGGAGACTATGACAGCTGTTCAGCTTATGTATAAGGATCGCTTAGGTCAGGAAAGCCGCGAATCGCTTGAAAGCGAATATATAAACACAGTTGCCTCACCTTTCACAGCCGCAAGTACCGGTCTTATTGATGATATTATTTTAAGAGAAGAAACCGCAGACAGAGTCAGCGAAGCTCTCACGATGATGGAATCAAAGCGTGTATCCACAATGAATAAAAAGCATTCTAATATTCCGCTTTAAAATATAGGGGGTAAAAAAATGAAACAACTTAAAATAACCGTTAACGGAAAAGCATATGACGTTCAAGTAGAAGAAGTAGCAGCTTTTGCATCTGCACCAGTAGCGCAAGCACCTGCCGCAGCACCTGTAGCAGCAGCACCTATAGTAGCACCAGCCGCACCGGCGCCTGTTTCTGTTCCTGCCGCCTCTGATGGTTCAGCAGAAGGTGCACCTATTGGCGCGCCAATGCCGGGAACAGTCAACAAGGTTCTTGTATCAGCAGGACAGGCGGTCAAAAAAGGCGATGTTGTGCTTGTTCTTGAAGCAATGAAAATGGAAAATGATATTGTCGCTCCTAATGACGGATCTATTGGCGGAATCATGGTAACTGCCGGTCAAGCTGTTCAAGCGGGTGAACTTCTTTTAACCCTTAAATAATTTTTCGGAAAAGGGGTGCTTTCAATGGCACGTATAGGTATTACTGAAACTGTATTGCGTGATGCGCATCAGTCGCTTATCGCTACTAGAATGACTACTGAAGAAATGCTCCCTATGCTGGAGCCTCTTGATAAAATTGGATTTCATTCTTTGGAATGCTGGGGTGGAGCAACATTCGATGCTTGTCTAAGATTCCTTGATGAAGACCCATGGGAAAGATTGCGCATTATTCGCAAAAAGTGCCCGTCAACCAAGCTGCAAATGCTTTTCCGTGGACAAAATATGTTGGGATACAGACATTATGCTGATGATGTTGTTGAATATTTCGTTCAGAAATCTGTTGACAACGGGATTGATATTATTCGTATTTTTGATGCGTTGAATGATATCAGAAACTTGAAAACAGCAATTAATGCTACCAAAAAAGAAAATGCCCATTTACAGGCAACAATTTCTTACACGACAGGTCCTGTTTTCGACACCGAATATTACACAAAATACGCTAAATCCCTTGAGGAAAGCGGAGCAGATTCGATATGTTTAAAGGATATGGCAGGATTGCTTACACCTTATGTCGCATTTGATTTGGTGAAAGCTTTAAAAGAAACTATTAAAATTCCACTTCAGGTTCATACACATTACACTTCGGGGCAAGGCTCGATGGTTCTCCTAAAATCTATTGAAGCCGGCGCTGATTATATTGATGCAGCAATGTCACCATTGGCGCTGGGAACCTCTCATCCTGCAACAGAAGCAATGGTTGCGGCTTTGCAGGGAACAGAATATGATACAGGTCTTGATTTGGAAGCATTGGATGAAATTGCAAAGTACGTTTCAAAGTTGCGTAAGAAATATATTGCAAATGGATTGCTTGATCAGAAAGTGCTTCAAGTTGACGCAAAGGCATTGATTTATCAGGTTCCCGGCGGAATGCTTTCCAACCTTGTTTCTCAGCTTAAACAGGCAGGACAAGGGGAAAAATTGTCCGAAGTTTTGCTTGAAGTTCCAAAGGTTCGTGCAGATTGCGGATATCCTCCGCTTGTTACACCGTCATCTCAAATTGTTGGAACACAAGCTGTTTTCAACGTAATTGGTGGCGAGAGATATAAGATGGTTACTAAGGAATTTAAGGGCATTGTCAGAGGCGAGTATGGTCGCACTCCAATGCCGATTGACCCCGAATTCCGCAAGAAAATAATTGGTGACGATAAAGCGATTGAATGCCGTCCGGCAGATTTGCTGAAGCCTGAGCTTGACAAATTGCGTGCAGAGTGTGCGCAGTGGACAGAGCAAGACGAAGATGTTCTTTCTTATGCACAGTTTGGTGCAGTAGCAGTTAAATTCTTTGAGAATCGTGCAAACAAGAAATACAAGGTTGATAGTGATCACGCCGATGTCGCCAACATGGTTCATCCGGTATAATTGTCAATTATTAAAAATTGTTGATTTTCTAGGAAACTTGTGTTATTATAATCTGTGCTTATTATAGAATGAATTTATAAATTAATACGGAGGTTGTCAGTCGTGGGAAATATTGCCGAAATTATTATTGGTGTCGTTATAGGATTGGTCTCATTGGTTATTATTGCAATCGTTCTTCTTCAGCAAGGTCGTCGTTCAGGTATTAACGGTGCGATTTCCGGCGGCGCTGACACTTTCTTGTCTAAAAATAAAGCAAGAACAGTTGATGCATCCCTTGCCCGCTGGACTAAAGTTATTGCAGCCGCTTTCTTTGTCCTTGCAATTGTCGCAAATGTAATTGCACTTAGTAAATAAGATGTAACAAAAAGCACCGCATAAGCGGTGCTTTTTGTTGTCTTATATCACTCAATTATTTGATGTTTATTCGTTAGTTTTTGTCTTTGCTACTTTTAGGCTGATACTAATTCCAAATAAAAATCAACCAATCTTCGCGGTCTTTTGTTTGCGAGACTGCGTTGTCGTTCTCGGCGGGCGATAGCCCGCCTTCGTCCTCCGCCTTGTCTCACAAACAAAATCCTCGCAAATCTTGGTCACTTTTTAATTGGAATTAGTATGAGATGATTTTGCGAGATTAAAAAGGGGTTTTTAGATAAATGGGCAGTGAGTATTAAAGGGAATCTCTAAATACTCGGCGTCTGACAGATTGGTGGGGATTTTTTCCCCAATCAAGGAAAAAACGGAGCAAATACTTTGTGTATTTGCGAGTATTTTGACGCTGAGTGGGGGAAAAAGACACACTAAGATGGCGGACGATGAGTTTTTAGAGGTTCCCTAAATATTATTTCGTCTATTCAATATTGAATTCCGCATTAAAATATATATTTTCACCATCTATATACAAATTCTTTAACATTCGATATTCGCCTTTGTCAAGCGTCCCATACAGCCACTCCCAGTCCACATCGAGCTTCAATTTGTTTCCGATTGTATTATACGCAATCAAATTAAAACCATAATCCCCTTTAACGACTGCAGGTATATCCACCCACGCACCATTTTCGCTTTTCTCTATTTCATACCATTCACCATATTGGTATGTAGGGTTGTTTTTATCAGTTATGATAACGGTTAATCCTGTTGGTGTAATTGAACCTTCTTGAATGGTCATTGATACATTTTCTATTTCCGTTATTTTAGTGTCTTGACTTGCCGTGCATGAAACTAATATAGTAATAGCTAAAATTGATAAAAGTATTGTAAAAAATTTCTTCACGCAAAGCCACCCTTTTTTGTTTGATTTACGCCACATTAATTATACATTACATTGTTTTTATCTGCAGGTTATTATATGAACAATTTATATGCTACAATTATATCATAAATAGATTAAAATTAATTCGGTTTCCTAAAATATATCGATTTGCGGTCATCTTTAAAAAAGGCGGCCGCTT
>JAQVYP010000043.1 GCA_029004655.1 Oscillospiraceae bacterium
CCTATGAAAAATATGTTGTATCAAACAGAAGCCATTTTTCAAAAACTGATGTCGTAGCCAAAGTGGTATGCAAAGCAATAAAAAGTCGCAATCCTCGTGCTCGTTATTCGGTTGGATTTATGGCAAAACCTTCAATTTTACTTTATAAATTACTTCCCAGTAAAGTCTATGACAGTGTTTTGCGTCTTATATTCAAATAAAATATTGAACTTTAAGGCGGAACATTATTGTTTATAAACTGATTTTGAATTAACTGATTGATTTTTACAAACCACCTTGTTTCTTTACAAAGTACATCGTTTGGCTTATAATAAAAGCGAAATTTTCTTATGCGAAAGGAATTAAACTGTACCCATATGAAAAAATTAATAAGTATACTGCTTTGCAGCATAATCATTATTTCCGGCTCTTCGGGTTGTGTAGACGGGTTTACCGTTTCTAAGATGATCTCGAACACAACTGGCAGTGATCAACAAATTACTATTGACTTTCTAAACGTCGGTCAGGGAGACTGTGAACTTGTTATTTTGCCGAATAACAGAACAATGTTGATTGATGCGGGAAATAGGAATGACGGTGATCTCATTGTCGATTACCTTAACTCTTTAAAAATCAAGACTTTGGATTATGTAATTTGTACCCATCCTCATGAAGACCATATTGGTGGCATGAGGGATATTATTGAGAACTTTGACATAGGTCAGCTTTATTTGCCACAATTTTCTGAAGATGATACTCCGACAACACGCATTTATGAAGACCTTCTTGAAGCCGCTAATGATAAAAAATTAAGCATTACTAACTCTGTGGCCGGATTATCGATATTGGAAGAGCAAGGCTTGGACATTCATATGGTTGCTCCAAAATCAACCGATTATGGAGACTTAAACGATTATTCGGCTGTGGTATATTTAAAATTCAATAATACTGTTGCTTTGTTTATGGGCGATGCAGGAAAACCTAGTGAAGAAGAAATCATAAATAACAAATATGATGTTGATGCTGATATTTTAAAGGTCGGGCACCATGGCAGTTCTACCTCATCATCGAAAGAATTTATCAGCGCTGTTTCTCCCGAAACTGCAATCATTTCATGTGGTATAAACAACTCTTACAATCTTCCGAACGATAGCACCCTAGTCACTCTCAATAATGCCGGCGCAGATATTTATCGAACCGATATTATTGGAACTATTGAAATAAAAATAAATTCAGAAAGCTATACCGTCAACAAACTGCCTAATATCAATCTTAACGGGGGAGATTAATTTAAATTCCTGACTCATTTTTCGCTAAGCGCCATTGTTCTTGACTATAAAACAATTGAAAAGCAAAAGAATTATAAAGTTATAAAGTTGATTTATTGCAAAAAATTAGTTTTATATATTATTGATATAGGAGTAACCAAATGATTAACAGCACTAATCTTAAAATAAATACTGATGGCGAATTGTGTTATATCACATTCCCCTCTTTTGAAAAAACAGGCATATTGCGTCATGCGTTTTCCACCCGACTTGGCGGTGTCAGCACGGGTATGTACAGCACAATGAATTTAAGCTTTTCCAATGGCGATAATCTTAGTTCAGTAAAAGAAAATTTTATGCGGATTTGCAATACAATAGGTGTTGATTTCAGAAAATGTGTGGTTTCAAAGCAGACCCACACTGTCAATCTCCGCGTTGTTGATGAGTCCGATGTAGGCAAAGGTGTTACTCGCGATAGAGATTATGATGATGTTGACGGACTTATAACAAACATACCCGGCGTTGTTCTTGTTACCCAATTTGCAGATTGTGTTCCGCTTCTTTTTTGTGATCCGATAAACAAAGTAATAGCCGCTTCCCATGCCGGCTGGCGTGGCACTGTCGGCAAAATCGGGGCATTAACCGTTCAAAAAATGCATGATGTTTTCGGGTCTAACCCACAAGACATTATTGTTGGAATTGCGCCTTCGATTATGCAATGTTGCTTTGAGGTTGACGAACCGGTTTATAAAGAATTTTGCAATCTAGAAACTGTAAATACTGAAGATATTTGTGAGCATAAAGATAATAATAAATATAATATCGACCTACAAAAAACCAATAAAATAATTTTAGAAAATGCCGGTATAAAGCCAGAGAATATTACGGTAACAGATCTTTGCACAAAATGCCATGCCGATGTTTTTCATTCACATAGAGCAACAGGTGGAAAGCGTGGAAATTTGGCAGCGTTTATTTCGTTAGTTTAATTATGGGTACCTCTAATACTAATTCCAAATAAAAATCAACCAATCTTCGCGGTCTTTTGTTTGCGAGACTGCGTTGTCGTTCTCGGCGGGCGATAGCCCGCCTTCGTCCTCCGCCTTGTCTCACAAACAAAATCCTCGCAAATCTTGGTCACTTTTTAATTGGAATTAGTATAAAAACCTGACGACTGTCAGATTGGCTGGGATTTTTCACCATTCAAGCCGATTAATTGCCCGAATACTTCTGTATTTTTAAAAAAATCGACGCAGAGTGGGGGGAAAGACTCGCCAAGATGATGGGCAGACGGTTTTTAGAGATACCCTTATTAACCTGAAATGACACACACTATAAAACAATATAGTGTGTGTCATTTTAGGTTTTGATTATTAAGACTATTAATCAAACATCTTTTTTGTTGCTCAACTGCTTATCCAGTTCATTTTGTTTAACTGCATATTCTTCAATAAGCATTTGTAATTTATGCTTTTGCATTGAAACTTGAACAGATAACTGAAAAAGCTTAATAATCAAAATAAATATAAAGACTAAGAAAACAAAGTTAGAAGCTGATTCAAATCCTATAAGATCGGATAAAAATGTAGCAATCTGTGGAAAAACACTTATAATAACTATCATAGCAGAAAGCACTATCCAAAAAACAGCATCATCAATATGCATTTGGAACTTTCTTATTTTCCTTAAAACAAAATAACATGTAACAATTGAAAAAACCACAAGTAGCAATCGCAAGTAAATTGACATATTTATATCCCTTTCTTTGAAAATAATGATTTATATTTTAGTCTTTTTTCTAAACCATTGAATAAAGAAAATTGACATACACATTCTTAGCATATATTCTATAGCACGCGACATAGTGAGATAACTCTCGCCTGCAATTCTTTCATTCATTTCAACTTGAACTTCTTCAACCTTTGCGCCGCATTTTATAAGATATGAAATTGTGTCCGGCTCCGGACCAAAGTCCATAGATTTTGCCATAAACTTAATTGTCTTAGCATTAAACATTCTCATTCCTGAAGTTGTATCGCTAATTTTCTTGTGCGTAGTTACCATGATTGCAAATTCAATAACATTGTTGCCCATCATTCTTAGGCTGGTTGGTTTCTTTTTTGTTTTAAACCTTGAACCTATCACTATATCAGCGCCGGTCTGCGCCATGCATTTCAGCATATCCTCAATATACTCCGGATTATGCTGACCATCGCCATCAAACTGTATACAATAATCGTACTTGTTGTTATGTGCATATTTCATACCCGCCTGAAAGCCTCCGGCAAGTCCCAAATTAACCGGTAGGTCAATTAAATTGTATCCATTTTTTCGGCAGATTTTTGCTGTATGGTCACGTGAGCCATCATTAACTACAACATAATCATACTGCGGATAATTTTCTATTATATTATTTACAACACGTTCAATATTTTCCTCTTCATTATAAGCAGGAATTAATATTATTAGACTCATACACTCACCACACTATACCATTATTTAATTATATCATACTAAATAATACATCATTATTTAAGTTTTATCAACATAAATAGCAGGAAATCCATCTATACACCAAATCATTGAACTCAATTTTCCAATATTTAAAATTTTTATAACAATATTATGTTCTCACTTATCGCAATTTCTGTCAAGTAAAAAGCCAAACAGCATCATTATTAGATGCTATTTGGCTTGTTGCGTATACCTTATTTAATTATAATTTGTTTGCAATCGGAAAGGCTAGCGCACATTATTTGTAATATACTATTTTAGAGAAATTAGTATATTTTGATGAATATTGAGATAAAGTTGTTCTGGCTGTGCTTCCCGGATCCTTAATGAGAAAATTTCCAGCACTTAAGGTTCCGCCGGTAAATCCCGTAATAACAACATAATGTGAGCTGCCTAAAGATGTTCTACCCCCTATTATCACCGGCTTACCCTCAACTAATTTTGAGTAAACAACCTTAAGATAATCGCTTTCTGCATATGAGACATAGTTTGTTGGCCAATAGACTGCCCCTCCAGATGTGAATGACAGGCTTGTTGCTAATTTGTTTGGTGTAATGGTAGTTCCTGTTCTATAGCTTTCAGTAATTGAGAGACAGCTGACTGCACATCCTACCTGAGAAATCGTCTTTCCAGAGCTTCCTAGTTCTGTGTCAGCCCAACGACTATCAGTCTGTTTATAATTAGCTGTATTAAGTGAAACATAGCTATAAGATTCATATTTTTTAATATATAAAGCGCTTACGTAACCGGTTTGTATTCCATTATACAGGATTTTATACCATCCGCTTGATTCGGACAAAATCAATATATTTGTGCCACGAAAAATATAGTTTTTAACCGAGTACGATGTTCCGGCTCCGGTTCGCACAGTTAATGAACTTGATGAAGTACTAACATATCCTGCAGTGCTGCTTACAGATGTAATGTAGTCGGCAGAGCAATAGCCAAACTGCCCACTCGCATATTCAACCTTCCACCAACCACCTGATTTAGAAATAAGAGTAACATAACTTCCGCTCCTGAGCCCCGCAACCCTCGAATAAGAAGTTCCCATCCCAGAGCGGACAATAAGTGAAGTTGATGTTGTTGTAACCTTTCCGGCAGTTGAACTGCTGTCAGCAGCACTAACAGAAGGCGCGGCAAATATAAAAATTGAAATTATTATTGATAAAGTAAAAATAAATGATACGAATAATGTAAATTTTTTCATTTTTTACACTCCTTAACATTTTGTACCTTAATATTAGCATAGATATTAAGCTTTTTGTTAATCCAAATATTGTTATTAAATGAAATTAAAGGGTAACGCATTGCAAATTTTGCAATGCGTTACCCTTTAAATGTGTATTTTCCGCAGTATTTAATTAATGTGTATATCGATCATTTTATCAAATATTGCTTAGCAAGAGTTAGATCTACGACTACCTCTAATAATTAGAAATGCAATAAGTGTGACAAATATTGCTAAAGCAAACAGTGCAAATGCAACAATATTCATGAGAATAATTGGGAATATAAGCGCCCCGACAATCAAGCCGATAGTAAATAATAGTACACCGGCAAGAACTGCCACAACGATATCTAAACTCCTGCTAACACGAAATCCACGTCCTCTATCATTACTCATGTTGTTCATCATAATTTTCACAACCACTATTTTTCTAATCTACCTTACAAAAATATAAAGTAGATTGCAACACATACTATGCTAAATATCATAGTTATGTTACTTAATCAATAGCATAAAAAGCGGCAGACCATAAGGTCTGCCGATAAAATCAAATAATTAAATCATCATTACATGTGGCATCGTTTGTCTCATCTTCTTCAATATAAATACCAAGATCTTTTCGCTTTTCAATATCATCATCCGGATGCTCGTTATAATAAGGATCAATAATGAACTTTCTTATTATAGGGAATACATTAAATTGAATGAGATATGCGCGAAAAGCACGAAAAACGCAAACATATAATAACAAAACAATAGTTATACCAAGAGAGTTTGCGAACCACACGAAAGCAAATGCAATTGCATAGCAAATCAACAATATTAATGATATAACAAAGTTTTTAAACAATCCTGCAACAGCAAATATAAAGGAATTCTTATATACTTTCCAAACAGACATCTTGAATGTAACAACCATCATATAACGATAATATTTTGAAAAACTAAACAATATAAACACTAAAAAAGTTAGTGCCAACATAATCACATTGAACGTGCCTGTTGTACTAGTCCAAGCAAAATAAAAGTCAAAAACAATTACACTTAACAGCAGAAAATCAATAATGCCAATTATTAGTCCTTGTTTCCAGTTCTTTTTAATAGTATCAAAAAAATCACTGCTAACAAAAGTGTGACGATCCCTCGCTGTCGCTCTGGCGACATAGGTTAAACCGGTTTCAGCCACACCATAAGTTAATAGCGGGATTGAGCACAATATAGTAAGAAGATTTGCAGTGCAAAGCTTCCAAAAGTTCCTAAAATATATTTCAAAAAATTTGATAAAATCCTTTTTTTCCGGCTCATTTTTGGAAACGCCAGGTCCTTCTTTTGTGTACCTATTTGAAAAAAAGCCCATTTCAATCCCCCGCTATTATTTCTTTTTTTTATACATCAATTTATTAATTATTGCTTCGTCATTAAACCCGATTCTATATGTAGCAGCACAAATCGCCGGCAGAATCAAAACTACTAAAAGCATTGCTAGAATTGCCGGCAGAGATACCTCGTTTATATTTGCTGCATTTCCGCAAATCAAATCAATTATCGGTCTAAAAGGGACATTAATCAATTTGTATAAACCAAATAAATTATACGAAGTCAATTTGCATACAATAAGGAATACATACAAAGCAAATGACGGAATAACAGCAATCAAACCGATTTTAAGTCCCCTGTTCTTATCAATTGGTTTACCATTATATCGAAAATCATCACCGTCACGTTTACCTATTGCACCGAGCTTATAATAGATTAGTACAGCAAAAATAACAGCCATAAATAACTGTGAAATTACATTAAGTGACAATGTAGAACCTTGCGATAATTTTGAATAATCAGACACTATTCTCTGATTTTCAGCTGCCTTAGGGATAGTATTAGCTTCCCCTTCTGCAAATTCATAGCTCGAAATTGCTGTGTATTCGCCACTGTCCTGAAGCTCATATGTTGTATATCCAATAACCTTTGTGCCGAGTCCCGTGAAAATAAGCGAAATTGACATATATATAATAAAGCACATCACAAACCCCATGACTGTCAATCCATAAATGCTTGCCGCATATTTGAAATTCTGTTTATTCATTCAATAAACCTCAATACGTATAAATTATTTATTTTATATTATTCATGTTACAAATTAAATTTAATTTGTAACATCATATTAGTTTATCATAAAAACGTCACCATTTCAAGCGAAAGCTAAAAAGTTCACAGAATGTTAAAAGGGCAAGCATTAACGCTTACCCTTGAAAAATACACTATTCAGCAGAATTCTCTTCTGTTGTTGCTTCTGCTTTTACTTCAGCTGTTTCTTCTTTTGTTTCTTCTGCTGTTTCTTCGCTTGTCTGTGTGTCTAAAAGAGCACGGATTGACAGACTGACACGCTTTTTATCAAGGTCAATTTCAGTGATCTGCACATTAACTTCTTGACCAATAGAAAGTTCGTCTTGTGGCTTATCAATGCGTCGGTCAGCAATCTGCGAAATATGAATAAGTCCATCAACGCCAGGAATGATACGGGCAAATGCACCGTATGCAGTCATGCTTACGACCTTAACATTTACAACACTGCCAGCACTGTAAGTGTTTTTGAAAACTTCCCATGGATTCTCATCAGCCTTTTTGTAGCCAAGCGAAATCTTGCGTTTCTCAGCATCAAGAGATTTAACATAAACCTCAATTTTATCACCGACAGAAACAATTTCCGAAGGATTTTTAATTCTCTGCCAAGACAGCTCTGAAATATGAACCATTCCATCAACGCCACCTAAATCGACAAAAGCACCATATCCTGTAAGCGACTTAACAGTGCCGTTAAATTTATCTCCCACAGCAATGGTCTCCCACAGCTTGTTTTCTGATTCTTTTCTTAATTGGCTAAGAACTGCACGGATTGAGCCGATAGCACGACGGCCGCGCTCAATTTTAATAACTTTAAAGTTAACAGTTTTACCTTTAAGATCCTCTATATTATCACTGCGAGATGCCGTAGCCTGTGATGCAGGAATGAAGATTCTTACACCGGTATAATAAACAGTTAAGCCACCCTTGATGATTTCAGAAACTGTGCCTTCCAATGCCTCGCCTGATTCACTTGCTGCAACAACCTTGTCCCATCCTGCAATTGCATCAAAACGGCGTTTTGAAAGCATTACAGTACCTTCTTGATCATTGGTTTTCATAATAACCAAATCAAGAATATCGCCAACCTTTACCGCATCAGTAAGTTTAACATTAGGATCACTTGAGAACTCTGACTGAGCAACAAATCCGGCTTGCTTTCTTCCGATATCTACTTGTAACTCGGTTGGACCTACTGCAAGAACATATCCCTTGACTTTCTGATCTGTATTTAAACTGCTTAGAGAAGCCTCTAGCGCCTCCTCAAAAGTCATTTCATCATAATTTACTTTTTGTTCTTCTTTTTCTGGTGTCAAAGCGTCTGACATAGTTTTAAGAACCTCCTTTATAATACCAGCAGGTGTAGAAGCACCCGCCACAACGCCAATACTGCTAGCATCACTAAACCATTCACACTTTAGTTCATCTGCCGTTTCAATCAAGTGTGTATTTAAGCAGTTTACACTGCACACCTCACTTAATTTTTTGGTATTCGAGCTATGCCTGCCCCCGATTACAATCATGGCATCACATTGTTGGGACAAGAGCTTAGATTCTTGCTGCCTTTTCGCAGTTGCATTACATATTGTATCAAAAATCTTTGTGTTTGTATATACCTTTTTTAAAGTTTTTTGACAATTGTTCCACATATCATTATTAAAAGTAGTTTGCGAAACAACAGAAATAGGCTCATTTGATTCTATTTCCCCATTTATCACAAAGCTTTCAAGCTCTGTTTCATCGGCAAATACGAAACATTTTCCTTTGCTATGGCCTATTATGCCAACAACTTCTTTATGATCCCTATCACCAGCTATTAAAACAGTTCGACCGTTTTCCCCCGCTTCTGCTACAATTTTGTGTATTTTAGAAACGAACGGGCAAGTAGCATCAGCAATTTTAGCCCCGAGAGTTTCAGCCTGATCGAAAACAGCTCTTGGCACTCCGTGTGAGCGAATTACCAGTACTTCGTCCTGTAAGACTTCCTCAGGAGATTCTACAATTCGAACACCCTTAGAGTTCAATTCTTCCACAAGCTGAGGATTATGGATTATTGGCCCCAATGTACACACCTTTTCGCCCTTATTTAGAAGGTCATATACCATTTCAACGGCACGATTTACGCCAAAGCAAAAACCGGCTGTCTCTGCAAGTATTATATTACTCAATACTTCAACTCCCACAGCTTAACTATTCTATCCATTATAAGCTCGGCAACTCTTTTCAATTCGTTTCTCGAATCGTCAACCATAGCAAGCTCTTCAGAAGAAATCGGTTTACCATATCTAATGGTTGCTTTGCAAAACAGGCGAAGCTTTCCTTCCCGATATATTGACACAGGGACAACAGGTGCACCTGTTTTCGATACAATTACAGCTACACCACTCTTAGCACGCTTTGGTATTCCGTCCTTGCTTCTTGTTCCTTCCGGAAAAATACCCATGGCTTTATTCTCTTTAATAATGTTCACAGCAGTATCAATTGCCTCTGCACCACCGCCGCCACGCTTAACTGAAAATCCACCCATTGCCTTGAAAAATCCGCCCAATATTTTATTTTGAAAAAGTTCTTCTTTGCCCATAAAGTAGATCTGGCGTCGACATGTAACAACTAAAAATGCGATATCGGTCATTGAAGTATGGTTACAGCACAAAATAGCGCCTTTTTCCTTTGGAACGTTTTCAACACCAACACATTTTAGCCTAAATAAAATTTTGACAAGCGGCCACGCCAATGTTTTGATAACCCTGTAAAAAACTGACACAGTAATTACCCCTTATAGTTTTTGTTTTACAATATTAGTGATTAATTCTATTGACTGTTGCAATGTATTGTCTGTAGTGTCAACCATAATAGAATCCTCTGCAGGTTTTAGCGGTGCAATCGCACGATGTGAATCGTTATAATCACGCTGTTGTAAATCCGATAAAACATCTTCAAATTTAATATTTGGATCCTTTAAAATCAATTCATCATATCTTCTAGCCGCTCGCGCATTTGCATCTGCTGTCAAAAAGATTTTGATTTTTGCATCAGGCAGCACAACCGTCGCAATATCTCTGCCATCCATAACAACATTATGCTCTCTTGCAAGCTTGCGCTGCAGCTCCAGCAAAAAGGTACGAACGACAGGCAACGCAGAACATTTGGATGCCATCATGGAAACTTGCGGCGTACGAATTTTTTCCGAAACATCTTTACCGTTAAGCATTACTCGTTGCTCATTATCGATATAAACAATATTAACCTTTGTTGTTTTAAGAAGTTCTTCAACAGCTTCTGTATTATCAGTATCAATACCGGCGGCAACAAGTCCCAGGCCAATTGCACGGTAGAGAGCGCCGGTGTCAACATAAATATACCCCAATGTCTCGGCCACTTTTCTGGAAATCGTGCTTTTTCCGGCGCCTGCAGGTCCATCTATTGCAATAGCTATTGTATTCATTAAATTACCCCCATCTTTCACTATTAAGTATAAAAAAATAATTGTAAATGAATTATTCCAGTGCCGCTTTACCTGCGGCATGCCCTGTAGAAAATGCAATTTGCAGATTGAATCCTCCGGTATACGCATCGACGTCAATTATCTCACCGGCAAAATAAAGCCCGTCCACTACTTTAGATTTCATGGTTTTAGGGTCAATTTCTCCAACCTTGACACCTCCGCTTGTAACGACAGCTTCCTCAATCGGTCTTAATCCAATAACCTCTAGCCTAAGCCTTTTTAAAACATTTATAAGTTTCAATCTTTGCTCCTTGGTAATTTGGTTAACCTTTTCCTCCGGTGAAATCTGCGAAAGCTTGATCACAACCGGTATCAGTTTGCTGGGAAGCAAATCCTGTATCGCATTAGAATAATTTTTATTGCTGTATTTTTCAAAATCTCTCAAAATCCTGGCATCTAGCTTTGCTTCATCCAACGCCGGTTTTAAATCAATATCAAAATAATAATGCGTTTCGGGGACTTTACTCATGTGTGCCGAAGCACTGAGAGCTATGGGTCCGGATAAGCCATAGTGTGTAAGCATCAGCTCGCCAAAGTCTGAAAAAACCGGCTTTTGCCTGTCCTTTTCCGAAACAGTTACAGCAACGTTTTTAAGGCTGAGACCCTGCAAGCTGCTGCACCATCCCTCGCGCACCACCAGTGGAACCAGTGATGGTCTCAAGCTCGTTATAGTGTGTCCGACACTTGCAGCGAGTTCATATCCATCCCCGGTCGAGCCAGTAAGCGGATAGGATTTTCCGCCTGTTGAAATTATCGTTGCGTCTGAATTAATTATTCTGCCGTCATCACATTCGACTCCGGTGACTTTTCCGTC
>JAQVYP010000044.1:0-8939 GCA_029004655.1 Oscillospiraceae bacterium
ACCGGATAACACAAAAAATGCCACCGGTCAATTTACTATTCGAATATTTTCAGGTCGCTGTAATACAACATTTTTTGATCATTTCTTCAGCATTAATTAAGTTTTATTGATGGATTATATCACTTGTTGGACAAATATTATTGGAACATTTCCATGTTGCTGTTATATAACATTGTTCTTATCATTGCAACCGGTGGGAGTTTGGTTTTGCTTTCGTTTTCGAATGCGGTTAAGACCAAAATCGGGTTGAGGTTTTCATTGCCGCCGGCGGGCAGGATTATGTTCATCACTATTTCATCTTGCAATTGCTCGAAGCTTAAATTCTTAATTTTCGGCGCAACATCTATGCTGTTTATGATTCCCTTTTTATTCCTTTTGGACACATGGATTTCATCCCTTTTCAGAAACTCTTTGAAATTATCCAGTTCGGAATCGTGGCAGTCAAAAATCAATTTATAACCGGCGTATGTGATTTTCGACGGCTTCTCTAGCGGTTCACTTATCTTTATTATTTCTAAACCCTTTGCAACAACCTTGTCCAGTGCTGCTTTCACTTGCTCGTTTGTAAAATCATCATCAATTATTTTCATGTCCACGACTTCATATTCGCTCTCGTACCCTAAGGAAAGCGGCAGAGCAAACGTTATATGGGCGCGAGGATTAAAGCCTTCAGAGTACCAAATCGGCAGCCTTGAAAGCTTTACAAGGCGCAGCATATAGCGATTCATATCAAGGTGTGACACAAACTTCAATCTATCCAGTTTTTTGTAAAAAATTCTAACGTTTCTCAACGCACAATCCCCCTTCAAAGCATGTTGCACCACAGCCCGAACACTTTAAAAGGCAGTTTGGCGTTGTAATTTCAGAATGTGCCAGCTTGTTTTGAGATATAAGATAATTTTTTGTAACACCGTAATCCAGATGACTCCAAGGCATTATTTCATCATATTCTCTTGTGCGGTTAGCGTAAAACGCAGGGTCGATTCCGCATTGCTCAAATGCCTGTTTCCACTTTGGAAACGAGAAGCACTCGCCCCAGCCGTCAAAATGACAGCCGAGTTTTTGTGCAACTTCAAGGACATCGCATAGTCTGCGGTCACCGCGTGCAAAAGCGCCTTCCATGAAGCTTGTTTGGGCGTCATGCCAACTTAAAGATATCTTTCGTGTCCTTATTTTTCCTATCAGAAGATGTTGCTTGCGCTCGATTTCCTCCATCGTTGCTTGCGGCTCAAACTCGAATGGTGTAAACGGTTTTGGCACGAAGGTTGAAAGGCTGATAGACACATTAACGCCTTTGCCCCTGGGTTTGTTCGGATTATTGTAATACTCGTCAACTATTCGTTGTCCTAAAGTGGCAATTCCCTCCAAATCCTCATCGGTTTCGGTCGGAAGTCCAAGCATGAAATACAGCTTGACAGACGTGTGTCCGCCCTCGAAAGCGGTACGACAGGTATTTATAATCTCATCCTCGGTTATATTTTTATTAATAGCGTCACGAAGCCTTTGTGTTCCCGCTTCGGGTGCAAATGTAAGCCCTGATTTTTTCACCGTTTGAGTTTTCTCAAGAAGTTCTTGCGGAAAATTGTCAATTCTCAGTGACGGCAGTGATATGCCGATTTTTTCGCCATCTGTCCATTCAAGCAGGGTATTCAAAAGCGGCTCGATTTCCGTATAATCACTGGTGCTTAGCGAACAAAGCGACAGCTCGTTGTATCCGGTGGAATCGCACAAACACTTTGCTTGCGCGTTGACTGTTTCGGCGCTCTTTTCGCGCACAGGGCGGTAAATAAAGCCTGCCTGACAAAATCTGCAACCCCTGATGCATCCGCGGAAAACCTCTTGAACCGCGCGGTCATGAATAATGTCTATGAACGGCACGACAAATGTATCCGGATAATAGCAGTTGTCCAAATCCTTAATAATGCGTTTTCTAACGGTTTTTGGCGCAGTACTTGTCGACTCAATTTTTTCGATTGTGTTGTCGGACTTGTAGGTCACCTCGTAAAGTGACGGAACATATATGCCCTCGATTTTAGCGGCTTCGGCAAGAAAAGTTTGCTTGTCCGACCCCAACTTTTTATGCTCATGATATAAACCAATAAGCTCCAAATCCACTTCTTCGCCTTCGCCAAGGAAAAATAAATCAACAAAATCGGCAATCGGTTCGGGGTTACAAGCGCAAGGGCCACCCGCAACGACCAGATTTTTCAAACCTTTTCTGTCCTTCGAGCGCAAAGGTATACCCGCCAAATCCAGCATATTAAGCACATTACTAAAGCTTAATTCATATTGAAGTGTAAATCCGATTATGTCAAAATCCGCAACACTGTCGCGGCTTTCCAAAGCAAAAAGAGGGATGTTTTTTTCGCGCATTACCTCTTCAAAATCTATCCAAGGTGCAAACACACGCTCACACCAAATATAATCCTTAGTATTGAAAAGTGAATAGAGTATTTTCATTCCCAAATGTGACATTCCCACTTCATAGGTATCAGGAAAACAAAATGCAAAACGCACATCAACGTCATTTTTATTTTTTATTATGCTTCCTTGTTCGCCACCGGAATAACGCCCCGGCTTTTGAACAGTCATAAAAATCTGTTCCAATTGTTTATCGGTCATTTAATAGCCTCCGCACAGCAAAATATAGAAGGCGACATTAAGCCACCTTCTATATTCTACCTTAATCGTAATTTTATTTCAACTTTTTAATTTGTTGTTTTTATTACGTTTTCGTAAATCAATTTCTTGGCAATGCTTTGGGTGTAGTTGTAGGATTTAAATCCGGTTGGTTTTTCTGTATAAACCTTATTGTTATACATGCTAGAAGTATAATCTATTTCTTCATAGTAATAATTATCTATTCGGGAAATAAGCTCATTTTTAGCAAGGTTGGCTACATTTTTGTCTTTGTCATCTAGCAACTCAACAAGATATGGCACAGCTGAATCTGAAAGTCCCGAAAGTGCCCAAACATCTATTTCCTCCAAAGAACCGTTTAAATACATTTCGGTGTTGTATTTTGCAATTACACGGTCAATGTCGGCAAATGCAACAGAAATTCCAATAACAGTTACTGCTATTACGATATACCGCATATAGCTGAATTTCGGGGCAAATAGTTTAATTATTGTAAACAGAAATATGAAACACAGGACAGCCAAGAAAACGCTCACCAAAATGCGAAGTCTTGTCATGCCAAATGCAGAAATATACATTATCATTTTCGAGGCGACGGTTGCAATTAAAACAAGAGAAAAAAGCGAAATAAAAAGTGAAATAAGTCGTGTTGATAGCGAAATCTTATTGTTTTCTTTTTTAGAAAAAACAAGACTTACAAATACAAGCACAAGGTTGATTCCACAGATTACCGACATTTCAAAAAATCCACGGCGCGTATACTCCGCCAAAGTGTATTTCTCGGGTAAAATGCTTGAAAAAGCATTGAAAAAGTAGGCTAATTGGGAGAAAAGATATATTACATAAACGGACGAAATTATGCCTAAAAAGGTGTTGATTGTGATTACCGAAATTCGCATATGGTCACGATATGAGAATCCGGAATTGTTATCTACAAGTCCTTTAACAATAGCAAACAGCAATGAGAACAGCATTACAAAAACAATGATTCCCAATACAATTGACCTCATAAGGCGGGATAAATCACTAAATATAGTGTTCATAATGCCCTCGAATGCAGCATCTGAGGAAATCAGCAAAGGAATAACCACAAACAGCACCGGTAAGGCACAGGCGATACCAATCATAATGCTGCTCTTTTTGCCCTTACTGTTACCCTCGCCCGAAGAGAAAAATCCGACAAGCATATCGCCCATATAACTAAGCGGAATGATAATGCAAATGCGCAAAATATCAAAAATCAATCGATATGATTTGTCGGAATATTTTTGTATATCGGTTAATCCGGCAAGACAAATTGCACTCAAGCCAACAATAGCAATAAACAGCATGAACTTTGAAACTTCGTCGCAGTTAATTGGAAATACGGCAACGCAAAGCAAAGCGCAAATTCCGCAATATATGCTGAAAGGCTTAAACTTAATTGATTTTTGTTTAATATAAAACAGCATGATAACAGCTATTGCAACATAGCTTATAGCAAAGCCTAAATTAAATGTGCCGAATACTGAAAAGTCGACGGCGATGATTGAAAAAAGCAACGTGATAATCGCGAAAATGAAATCTCTGGTAGTCATGGGTATTCGCTCTTTTGCGGGGAGGGGGACATAGACAGGCGGGCAAAAAGCGGGGGCCGCAGTATTATTAACAGGGTCGGGCGCACTATTATCAACTGGCGCGGTATTAGGCTCACCAACCATTTGGTCTAAATTATCAGTCATAATCAGTTCTCCTTAAATTCGATAATATCGCCGGGTTGGCAGTTAAGCACTCGGCATATGCTTTCAAGTGTTGAAAAGCGAATCGCTTTTGCTTTTCCTGTTTTAAGAATAGATAAATTTGCTTGTGTTATACCGACCTTTTCGGCAAGTTCTCCGGAGGATACCTTGCGTTTAGCCATTATAACATCAAGATTAATTATTATAGGCATTTTTATCCTCCATTAAATTGTTAGTTCGTTTTCGTCCTTTATTTCGTTTGCAGCAACAAAAACATTTTTTATAACTCGTAAAATAATTCCCATGAACCACGCCGCTATGAAAACCATGAAAAATGGCATATAGAAAAACCCCGAAGCAAAGCAGATAACTGCGACTATAAAACAACAGACGGAAATATGGGATATAAAACGCGAGTTATCTTTTATAAATATTTTGTCCAGTTGAATATTTTTAAGGAGTTTTACAAGTAATATCAGAGCAACGACGGCGGGGATAAAGCAGGAATAAAACGCAACGAGAGCCACTAAAATTAAGGCTTCGGGTCTTCCAAAATATGTTACATACCATGTAACGATAAAAGGTGCGGCAACTGTTAAAATGGCAAGAATCACCAAAAACAAATAACATAGAAACAACGATAATATTATAGAACGGTTATTTTTATCCATTTGGAAATAACCCCCTTTCGATATTGCATGATACACTATTATTTATCGTTTGTCAATAAAAAATTATTGAAAAACAGATTAAATTTTTGTAATAACTTAAAATGTATCTATTTGAAAATATGTGATTGTACGTTGAAAAAAGTATTTGTGTGTATAAACACCGTTGCCGGCGGGAGCAAGTCGCCCGTCCTACGATTAAAGGCATTTTGTCATTCACTTTGTTCGGCGAAATTAAACTAATACTAATTCCAAATAAAAATCAACCAATCTTCGCGGTCTTTTGTTTGCGAGACTGCGTTGTCGTTCTCGGCGGGCGATAGCCCGCCTTCGTCCTCCGCCTTGTCTCACAAACAAAATCCTCGCAAATCTTGGTCACTTTTTAATTGGAATTAGTATTAGTTCTTTATGCTGTCGATAATGTCTTGAAAAGTCAGACTTTTGCAATAAATGCTTTCATTTTCAAAGTCAAGCAACTCTAAACTGTGCGAGTCAGAATCCCTTAAAATGTGCAATCCGTTAATTTCACTGTGCGATTTTTTTAATGTATCGAAATCGCAGCTCTTAGAAACCTCAGCGGCTGAAAATCCACAATCGTCGGGGAAATGCCCTAGATTGGAAATAATGCTGTATGAGTTTTTGTCGATATGCGCAGGGAAGCAAAATCCGCCGTATTTCCCCATTAGTGAAACAATTTCCATAATGCTGATTGAGGTTGCGTTGATAAGCAGCTTATCAATCGTGCCTTTCACTTCATCTTCTTGGTTCACAACGAGTTGGTCACCGAAAATCGAAGTATTATTTTGGATGTTTGGCAAACAACTGTATACAAAATCGCTGAACTCCAGTGCATTTTTAATACATTCGAACAAACACACCACATGGACTTCTTCGGAGGTGGTCAGTTCCATGCCGGGAATAACGGTTAAACCAATGCTTTCTCCAACCTTCATCGCCGCGGCACAATTTAAACAGGAGTTATGATCGGTTAAGGCTATAACATCTACTCCGCATAATTTCGCCATATTAACAATGTTGCTGGGCGTCATGTCATTATCTCCGCATGGGCTCAAACATGAATGTATGTGAAAATCATATTTAAATTTAATAATAATCACATCCAAACATTAATTAGTCTTTCAAGGTATTATTAAACTCCCAGTAATTCACCGATTTTGTTGCAAAGGGTGAATTGATCCAGCTCACTTCTGAGAATAATTACATTCTGCTGCTCTGCACGATTTTTTGCTTCTTCGTCCAAAGCTGAACTGTCAGCAAGAATGATGCAGGAAATGTCTGCCAAAACGGCGACAGCAATAGAATTTATGTTTCCCATTACGGTAATCCAGGCATCACCCTCGCTGGCTCTGCCCATTACCCAACTAAGCAAATCACTGCAATATCCACCTGTTACAGGACGGTCGATTTCGTCGCAGGTGGTTAATATTTCAAGAGATAGGTTGTCTGATAATTCTTTTACAGTCACCACAATTTCTCCATTCAAAATCAAATGTCTAATGGGAATCTCTAAATACTCGGCGTCTGACAGATTGGTGGGGATTTTTTCCCCAATCAAGGAAAAAACGGAGCAAATACTTTGTGTATTTGCGAGTATTTTGACGCTGAGTGGGGGAAAAAGACACACTAAGATGGCGGACGATGAGTTTTTAGAGGTTCCCTAATATAATAATAATCCAAAGGTCATTGCAAGTATTAAATATCTTCAATATTCAATGTTTCAAAGGTTTGCGCAAGCTGCCTGACCTTGTCGCGCAGTTTGAAAACACAGTCGCTTTCCTGTGCGTGTCCACGAACAATGTCTTCCGCCAATGCTCTGCAAGATGGTGATCCGCATGAACCGCAATCAAGACCGGGCAGGCGACTCGTGATTTTCTCGATTTCGTGCATCATATTTAATGCCTCGTTTAAATCTTCCGACAGCTTTAAAGCCGGTGCAGATGTAAGCTGTTGCTTCCACGTTAATTCTGCTTCAACATTGCTGTCGCTTGATTGTTCTTGTTCAGAAGGAAGGTGCTTTTTCAAAAGATGGATTCTTGTCTTTGCAACATAAGGATTTTCGACTGTCAATACACCACCGACACAACCGCCCGAACAGGCATTAAGCTCAATAAAATGCAGACCGTTAAGCTTGTCGTCCTCAACCTCTTCAAGAACCTTGATTACGTTTTCAATTCCGTCTGCTGCTAAATAATAATTGTCCGAAATTGCAACCGATTCACCACCGCTGTTTGCCCAGCCGACGCCAACCATGCTGGAACTAGCCAGATTTTTAGGGGTTTCGATTTTATTCATGGCAGATACTAAACATGGGTAAATGTCGCTGATTGCAAGCGCACCGTCCACAGAAGATTTTTTGCTGTTGATTGGGTGTTTAATATCGGTGATTTTAGCAGGGCAGGGGGATATGAAGAAAACCCCGATATCCTTGCGTGGAAGACCAGTTTTCTGCGCTGCTCGCCTTTTAGCAAGACGTGCGGCATACTCCATTGGGGAGTGAAAAGGCAATACATTTTCACATAGTTGTGGAAATCTAACCCTAATCAATCGCTCAACAGCAGGGCAAGCCGATGAAATGACAGGATATTTTAACTTTCCGGATCTTATTAATATACTTGTTGCATTGGAAATAATTTCAGCGGCCACAGCAACCTCAAAAACATCGTCAAAACCGATATCAAGCAACGCGGTTAAACAAAAATTGATATCTGTTAAATTGTTTATTTGTCCATATAACGACGGGGCGGGGATTGCAATTTTATATTTGAATTTTTGAATAGACTCAAATGAGTCAAAAACGGCTTTCTTGGCATGATGAGGGCAAACACGAATACATTCGCCGCAATCAATGCAAAGCTCGGGGAGAATTTTTGCTTTTCCACCCTGAACGCGGATAGCTTGAGTTGGACATCTCTTAATGCAGTTTGTACAGCCTTTACATTTTTGGCTGTCAAGGGTAACTGAATGAGGATAATGAGCCATTACTAACACCACCGCAACTTTTATTAATTATTGTTTATAAGCATATAAACAGTTGTTCCAACACCAACTGTGGTGTCGATTTGTAAATCATCGGTATATTTCTTTATGTTTGGAAGTCCCATTCCAGCACCAAAGCCAAGCTCGTGTACATCGATTGGCGCAGTCGAATATCCCTCCCGCATGGCAAGCTCTACATTAGGAATGCCGGGACCCGAGTCAGCCAGCCATACTTCCACTTTATCGGGGGCTATATCGGCTGTTATTTCTCCACCGCCGGCATGAATAACCATGTTGATTTCACCTTCATACACTGCGATTGCAACACGGCGAATAAACCCCGGATCGTATCCTATTTGTTTAAGCGTATGCTTCAAATCGCTTGATGCAAGTCCGGCTTTTGTAAAATCGTCTCCATCAACTGCGTATTTAAGTGTGATTTTCTCCGGCATTAGATGTCGCAACCTCCACGCAAACCGTTGCTGAATAGCAAACCACAAGCTGTAAACATGCGATACGGTGTTTTTAGCAGAACTATTTCTCCACGTTCTTTTGCAAGAGAAATCACAGATTCATCAGGCACTTTGCCACGCACGAAAACAATGCAGTGCATATCCATCATTTCTGCTGTCCTGACAACCTGTGGATTGACGAGGCCTGTAAGCAACACGGATTGATCTTTAACAAATGCTAAAACGTCGCTCATCATATCAGCGCCGCAGGCAGTTCGCACTTCCGTATCCAAATTTTCCTCGCCGCAAATAATCTCGGCTTTTAATATTTCTTTTACATCTTTGACTGTCATAAATATATTTCCTCCGAACTATTGAGCAATAATTGGATTTGTTCGCAATTAATTACAACCATTATACATAATTTATTAAATTTTTACAATAGAATTCCAGATAATTCACGC
>JAQVYP010000044.1:9039-11423 GCA_029004655.1 Oscillospiraceae bacterium
CATTAATTTTATAATTACTTTAGGAGGCAATAAATTATGGCAAGAGTTTATAATTTCAGCGCAGGTCCTTCATGTCTGCCGGAGGCTGTTCTTAAGAGAGCTGCAGCCGAGATGCTTGATTGTAATGGTAGCGGTCAATCTGTTATGGAAATGTCTCACAGATCAAAAGAGTATCAGGCAATTTTCGACAATTGCGAGGCACTTATTCGTGAAATGATGAATATTCCGGAAAACTACGAGGTTCTCTTCTTGCAGGGCGGCGCATCATCACAATTTGCTATGGTTCCTATGAACTTGATGAACAAAAACAATAAAGCTGATTTTGTAATCACCGGTCAGTGGGCGAACAAAGCATATCAGGAGGCTTCACGCTACGGCACCGCCAATGTTATTGCGTCTTCTAAAGATAAAACCTTCTCATATATTCCAAAGCTTGATTCTGCAACCTTCTCAAAGGATGCAGACTATTTCCACATTTGCATGAACAACACAATTTACGGAACAACTTATAAAACATTGCCGGACACAGGCGATGTGCCGCTTGTTGCTGATATTTCAAGCTGCATTTTGTCCGAGCCAATCGATGTTTCAAAGTTTGGTGTTCTTTATGCCGGCGCACAAAAGAATCTTGCTCCTGCCGGTCTTACACTCGTTATTATCCGCAAGGATTTAATCGGCAACGCAATGGATAAAACTCCAACAATGTTTAATTATAAAACTCATTCAGAGAATGGTTCAATGTTTAATACACCTCCTTGCTATACAATTTATGTTGCGGGTCTTGTTCTTGAATGGATTAAGAAAGAAATCGGCGGTCTCGATAAAATGAAAGAGATCAACGAGAAGAAAGCAAATCTTATTTATAACTTCCTTGATAACAGCAAAATGTTCAAGGGCACGGTTGTTGCAGCTGACAGATCTCTTATGAATATTCCTTTCGTTACAGGCAATGATGAACTTGATTCTAAATTTGTTTCTGAAGCAAAGAAGGCAGGCTTTATCAATCTGAAGGGTCACCGTTCAGTTGGCGGTATGCGTGCTTCTATCTATAATGCAATGCCAGTTGAAGGCGTAGAGAAGCTTGTTGCGTTCATGAGTGAATTTGAAAAGCAAAACGGTTAATCTATTTGAAAGGGTGCTATTTTAATGCTTAACATTAAAACTTATAATAAAATTTCTCGATGTGGTTTAGATGTTTTTGATTCCACAAAATATGTAAATGGCGATGATATTGAAAATCCGGACGGTGCTATTGTTCGTTCTGCGTCACTTCACGAAGTCCAGTTTCCTGCCACTTTAAAGGCAATTGCCCGTGCAGGCGCAGGTACAAATAACATTCCGATTGAAAAATGCTCAGAAGCTGGTATAGTTGTGTTCAACACACCGGGCGCTAACGCAAATGCCGTTAAGGAGCTTGTTATTGCAGGGCTTTTAATCAGCTCTAGAAGAGTTATTCCGGCAATCGAATGGACCAAAACCTTAAAGGGCAACGGTGCAGAAGTTGGCAAGTTGGTTGAAAAAGGCAAAAGCGCATTTGTCGGACCGGAAATCAGCGGCAAGAGCCTTGGTGTTATCGGTCTCGGCGCAATTGGCGTTTTGGTCGCAAATGCAGCCAATCACCTTGGAATGAAAGTGTATGGATACGATCCATATTTGTCTGTAAAATCTGCATGGAATTTAACACACAATGCAATTCACGCTACAGACTTAAAGGAAATCTACGAGAATTGTGATTATATTACTGTTCACGTTCCTGCTACTCCGGAAACCAAAGAATTCATCAATAGTGAATCTATTTCATTAATGAAAGACGGGGTCAGAATCCTCAACTTTGCCCGTGCTGATTTGGTCAATTCACAAAGCATTCTTGATGCTCTCGACAGCGGAAAGATTGCAGCTTATGTTACAGACTTCGCAACCGACGATATCATTGGTGCAGAGGGTGTAATTGCAATTCCTCATCTTGGTGCATCAACCCCTGAATCAGAGGATAATTGCGCAACAATGGCAGCAGATGAATTGATAGACTATTTGGAAAACGGAAACATCACCAACTCCGTAAATATGCCAAACATTTCAATGCCTAAATCAGGCAATGCACGCATCTGTGTTATTCATAAGAATTTGCCAAATATTTTAAACAGCATAACAGGCGTTGTATCTAAAGAAAACATCAATATTGAAAATATGCTAAATAAGTCAAAGAAGGATTACGCATATACAATGCTTGATATAATGGAAACAGACTCAGAAAAGGTACGCCAGATGGTAGAAAACATGGAAAGCATGGAAAACGTAATCAAGGTTCGCGTAATCTGATCAACCTCAAAATAAGCAAAGCCACCGAAAAAAATTCGGTGGCTTTGCCTATTTTATGTAACCAC
>JAQVYP010000045.1 GCA_029004655.1 Oscillospiraceae bacterium
ATCTCTATCAGGTAGATGACGATAGCGAAATTTACGACATCGTAGTTATCGTTCAGCTGTAACTTATTAAGTGCAGTTAAAACACAATTATCACAATATAGTGTGTAAAACAAAAGAAGAGCGGTTTCTCCACGGTGTCATAGGGACATTTTCTAAACCGTGGTGAAGTGGGCGGTATGTATCGGCAGGCAGTGAGGTTCTCGCTGTCTGCCGTTTACCTTTTATGCCACTTCTTCTGGTGTCGCTTCTTGTACCGAGATGGCTTTAGATTCCGCAAAGTTATCTAAGAGGCCGATATCACGGTAATAAATATCAATAGATTGCGGCGCAGTACGGGAATAACGTTCCTCTCTTTCACCTATTTCTACCCGCTCAACAAACAGGTTAAGCATCTCTGCGGTCAGGGTATCAAGCTTTGTGTACTGCTTTGCTTTTTCTAAAAACACTCCCACATTTGCAACAGAATCCTTGAGCCTTTCAAGATCTTCTTCCTTTTTAGGGATGGATGCTAGGATTTCTTTTTGCTCTAACAGGTAGTCATCACTAAGCTTACGGAACACTTCATTTGGGATTTTACCAAGAACATTATCTTCATACAGCCGTTTAAACAATGCACTTAGTTCGGTATCTCTACGTTTCAAAGATTCCAATTCCCTTTCAGTCCGGTTAATCTCCCTGCGGATTTCTGCACTGTTCTTCTGTGTGATGTGTCTTGCAAACAAGGCCTCATTTTGCCGTGCAAAGTGGGTAACCCTACGTAAGTCATCCAAAATAATTTCAGTGAGCTGTACCTCTCGTATAAAATGTCCTGTACAAGCATCTTTGCCTTTCTTCTTGTAAGTTCGGCAGGCGAAATTATTTTTCACTGCGTCCATAGTATGTGCCCGGTGGAGCACCATGGTAGTTTTGCAGTCCTTGCAGTAGATAAGACCGGAAAAAATGTTCTGCTCTGCCATATTGGCTCTGCGGCGTTTGCGTTTGCGGATGTCCTGCACTATATCCCAAGTGGCTTTGTCGATAATGGCTTCATGAGTATTTTCAATTCGTACCTGCTCACTTTCAGGACGCTCAACTCGTTTCTTGTTTTTGTAGGACAGGGTTGTGTACTTTAGGTTGATGGTATGCCCGAGGTAAACTTCATTTTCCAGCAGTCCAGCAACAGTTGACTGTTTCCAGTCACAGGGATTATCCGCATCGAAGCCTGTTACTTTTACACCGTTTTTTTTGTAATAAAAGTAGGCAGGTATAGGAATTTGTTCTTCCTTAAGCTGATTTGCAATCTGACTGGGTCCTTTACCGTTCATGCACAGAGAGAAAATATGTTTTATGATTGGGGCGGTTTCTTCATCGGGAATAATCTTTCGCTTAGGGTCAGCAGGGTCTTTCTGATATCCGAAGGGAGGCCTTGAACCTACTCTGGCACCGCTTTCAGCCTTGATTCTTGCTGATGCCTTCCCCTTTTTGCTGCAGTCTTTTGCATACCATTCGTTAATAATATTTTTAAAGGGGGTAAATTCGTTGTCGCCATATAAGCTGTCTACACCGTCATTCATAGCGATGAACCGCACACCATAGCTTGGAAATACTATTTCCGTCAGCCTGCCGACTTCTAAATACTCTCTGCCTAACCGGCTCATATCTTTGACTATTAAAGTTGCAGCTTCGCCGTTTTCTATCAGTAACATTACCTCTTGGAATGCGGGCCGATTGAAATTTGTACCCGTAGCTCCATCATCATACAGGAATTTAAGATTCTCAAAGCCATTGTCCTTTGCATACTTTTCAAGCATCATCCTCTGGTTTTGAATGCTGTTGGAGTCCCCTTGACTGCCATCATCCTGGCTTAATCTTGCATAAAGAATCGTATATTTTTCAGTTGCCTGTTTCATCTGTAATCTCCTTTCCGGCAAACCGAATACGGTATTGAACATCATACCGAAACAATTTTGCCAAGTCTACCCTAAATTCAATCTTTTTTCAAAACATCGGAATCAATCATATGAAGCAGTTTATCAATGGGGGCTGCCTCCGAAACAGGCTGAAAAAAAGAACGCAAGGTGAAGGCTTTTCCATCTACTTTCATCTCCCTCTGCCAGTAATGCCCTTCCTCAGAAACGACAGAGACAGTGTCGTCAAAGACAGGGAGGGGGTAACCAAAGGGGGATAATATTTGCGGGTTGCTTTCGGCATAGCTGCCTGTATTTTTTTGTTTCTCCATAAGAACATTTCTCCTTTTCTAATTTCTCCTGCTGCACCCTTTCCGCCTAAGCCCTGAGACAGCACCTTGAAAACTGCATTGTATCAGGGTTTATATAGCCTTACAGCACCTTTGACAGCACAAAAGGGGTTTTACAGCACCTAAGCTTTCACTATCTTGCGTTTCTCCTATTCCTCACAAACCCGCTTGTTACAGGGCTTTGCGGTCGGCTCTGCCGTCCGCTGTGACCGAGAGGGGCTGTTTACAGCACCTCTCTTTCTCCTGCTCTCTTTTCGGCTGATAGATTAACCTTTAATAAATCAATGACAGGTAAATTTATTCTCCCTCACAAATCGCCTGTGGGGGCTTTCAGTGGCAGTGTGGGGCATAGACCCTGCCTCCTCCGCAAAACTGCAACACACGGCATATGGGGGCATCACCTTGGCTAACTAGTGCCGACAGGGTCAACAGGGCCGATGTTTTTCACCCTGGGGCGGTTATCGATTTCATCGTCACTTTCGGCACTATCGTCACTGAGCCGAGTAAGTGAGATAAGGCGGCTGCCGTTACTGCGGTGACAGCGAACTGTAAGCCCTTTCTGATAAAGCAGGTCTTGGTTTTGCAGCAGCAGGCGTGAGAGCGTTCGGTGACTTATCATTTTTTCTTTTCTGCCGATAAGCCCTGCAAGCTCTGTCGGTGAGCCTTGGTATTCTTTTCTGTCATTCATAAAATCAGAGATAAAAAGTACAATATCAGGCAGCAGTAAATCCGGATTATCTTTGCTGTCTGAAACAAGTTCCCAAACATTGTTTTCGTTTCGTTCCAGCTCAATCTCCCTGTACTCAATATCTCTTCCAATGCAAGAGAGTGTTGCTTTGCCGCTGCCGCGTTTTTCTTCAACCAAAGTGAAACTGGTGTCCACTGCGCCGGATAATCCTGTGGTGCCTGAGATACGATTAAAAGGATCATCATCTTTTTGTTTTCTGAGATGGTGAATCAGTAGAATTGCAATCTGATTTTTATCGGCCAGTTTTTTAAGCGCAGAAAGGTCTGCATAATCATTGGCATAGGAATTATCCGGTGCAGGCCTTCGGATCATTTGCAGAGTGTCTATAATAATCAGCACGGTATCGGGATGTTCAAAGACAAATTGCGTTATGCGTTCTTCCAGCCCTTCACCAAGACGATAGTTTTCCTCAGAGAAATGCACATTGGAAGGGGCATCATCAGTAATATCAAACAGGCGGTTTTGGATACGCAGGCGGCTGTCCTCAAAGCACAGATATAAAGTTGTTCCCTGTTTAACCGCATTACCCCAAACATCTTCTCCTTTTGCTATGATTACCGACAGCCAAAGGGCAAGCCAGCTTTTCCCCGATTTAGGTGCTCCTGCTAATAAATGTAGTCCGTTTGATAATAGTCCCTCTACAACAAATTGAATTGGCTCAAGCGGCTGATTCATAAGTGTCTCACCGTCAATGGTGTGAAATCGTTTTTGCATCTTTTTCTTCTCCTTATTTTAATATTGAAAAAATATTCCTTACTATTAAGCCGATAAAACACAGGGTATGAGCGGATTTATTTATCCCTCTACCATTAATCCGGTTTCAAAGGGCATTTGGACCAAACTATTTATAAAATACTTCCCTACTACTAATCCGGTTTCAAATGAGGTTCTACAAAACTTCTTCCACATTCTTCAAAAATGGATTGCTCCATTTGACAAAATAAAGCAGCCATTAGCTTAAGAACTCAAATCAAGCTAATGACTGCTGTTATAAAGGCTCAATTATCAAAAGGTGAATCCGAATTAATAAACACTACTTATTCACTTAGGTTATATGCAATATAAATATGTATTTGCAGAATTAACATTTCTAAGACAGAAATATTATTGTCTTATCGCACAAGATGGATTATAATATATTAAACGAAGGCAAAGGAGAATGAACTAATGAAAGTTACTTACAAAAAACTTTGGAAGTTATTAATAGATAAGAATCTGAAAAAGATGGATTTACTAGAACTTGCGCCCATTAGCACATCTACTCTCGCCAAGCTCGGAAAGGACGAATATGTGAGCATGGATGCCCTTGTAAAAATATCAACTGCTTTAAATGTTGATATCGGCGACATTATCAGTCTAAAAAACAATACTGCCGAGGGGGATAATTAGAACATGATTTATAAGATGATAAGTAAAAAAAGAGAGGCATGGCTTGCCTCAAAAGATTGTCAGATAACTGACATTGTTAACTATATTACGTCAACCAGCAAAATGAGAGATGCACAGACAGAAGCGATTACGACCTACTTGTTTTTGAAAATAGCCTGTGATAATAAGCCCCTGTATCAGCTGATGAATGCCGGTGCCTTTAATAATATTGATATACAAGAGCTTGAATTAAAATCAAACACAAGAGCCTTTTTAAATAATAATCCCGGTGCGGCTGCCTTATTGGAATACGCATCGCTGACTGATGATGCCGGTACAATAATATCACCAAAAGTTGTTAAGCAGATTAAAGATGCCCCTGAAAGTATAGATTACGAATCTGTTTTCAAATCATTATTTTATGATATTTCCTATACAGACTATTTATTTAGTTTACCAATGGGGGCCGGAAAAACATATCTAATGGCCGCCTTTATATATTTGGATTTATATTTTGCACAAAACGAGCCGGATAATAAAGCCTTTGCTCATAACTTTATAATCTTTGCTCCTTCCGGGCTAAAAACTTCTGTAGTGCCCAGCCTTAGAACCATACAGCATTTTGACCCTTCATGGGTAATTCCCGAACCGGCTGCTTCAGACTTAAAGCGCAAGCTTATTTTTGAAGTATTAGACCAGAATAAAAGTGCAAAGAAATCTAATAAAACAAAAAACCCCAATGTCCAAAAAATTGCCATCCACCAGCCTTTGGACACCCTGTTTGGGTTAGTTGCCGTTACCAATGCAGAAAAAGTTATTCTTGACCGTATTCAAGAAAAAGACGGGCAAATCATTATGTTTGAAAAAAGTGATGATGAAAAGGATAGGCAAGCCAACGAATTAAGAAATCTCATAGGTAAGCTGCCCCAACTATCCATCTTTATTGATGAGGTACATCATGCGGCAACTAACAACAAAAAACTTCGGGCTGTGGTTACGAAATGGATGGAGAATAAAACACTGACAAGCGTAATCGGTTTTTCCGGCACGCCCTATCTTGAAAAAGCTGAAAAGCTTGATGTTGCGGATAAGTTGACGATAGCAAGTTCTGAGATTTCGAATATCGTTCACTATTACCCTCTTATACAGGGCATTGGAAATTTTCTCAAAGTGCCGGCCGTGAAAATAGCCGCAAATAATGAACGCCTGGACATCACGGAGAAAGGCATCCGTGAGTTTTTAGATAAATATAAGGATATAGTGTACTACGATGGCACAATCGCAAAAATCGGAGTCTATTGCGGTAATATTGAAACCCTTGAAGAACAGGTTTATCCCCTTGCTGTACGCATTGCAGAAGAATATGGCCTTAATCCATCGGAAGCAGTTTTAAAATTTCATGGCGGGAATAAGAAATACCCCATCCCTGTTGATAGTGCCTTATCCTTTGAGAGCCTTGATAAGCCCTTTTCAAGAGTACGCATTGTGCTCCTTGTACAGATTGGCAAGGAAGGCTGGGATTGCCGCAGCTTGACGGGAATTATTCTATCCCAAGAAGGGGACTGCAGTACAAATATGGTGCTCCAGACATCCTGCCGCTGTCTTAGACAGGTGGAAAGAGGAAATCCGGAAACGGCGCTGATCTATCTCAATGAAAGTAATGCAAAAATATTAAACACACAACTAGAAAAACAACATCATATTTCAATTAAAGAGTTTGAAAATGGCAGTACAAATCCTACTGCCACAATTAAACGTTATGACCGTACCACTTATTTAAAGTTGCCTAAAATTGATTTTTATCAGCTGAAGATCAACTATAGAACGCTTGTTATTGATGAAAGTTTATCTGTCAGTGAAAATATCTCTGCTTCAATCCAAGAAGCAAAAAAAGACCAGATTATAAAAGAGGCCGTTTTCAAACAGGGATTAGATATCACTGACATACAAACAAAAAGCTCAGAAGATGGCCTTGTTTTGGCAAATTACAATACATGGCTCTATAATATCGTTAAAGAAGGTTTTGGCTATATTTCTATTTCAGATTTAAATCGCCACAACTATAAATTAATGGCAGTATTTGAAGCCATTACATATAAGAGGGATGGTAACACATATTTTAGCTCAAATTATGATATTCAGGCCATAAATGCCAATATACGCAAAGCTTTTTATAAGAAACGCAGCTTTGAAACTAATGAGGAACTTATTCCGGAGGAAGCTTCTTTGCTCAAGGTAGAAAACTTTAAAAGAGAAATAGAGGTACAAGATATATCTGCATTTTATCCTGATGAAAAAACAGTTGAAAATATTATTCTGGATGATAAAGGAAAGCTTAAGCTCACTCCAAAAGAACAAAAAATGTTAAAGTTTGCCGAAGAAACCGGTCAAACGAATATCGCTGAAATGCTAAAGAAACAAACAATTTCTCATCCGATGAAAGACAAAGCCTTCCACTACCTGCCTTATAAGGCTGATAGCGGCTTTGAAAGAACATTTTTAGACGAAATTTTAAAGCTGGATGTTGTTAGAACAGAAGGCATAGAAGTATATTACAATGGCGACAGAGCTTTAACGGAGTTTAAAATTAAGTGCTATAAGAAAAACAGTGCAAAATGGTCTTATATAGGGATGTATACTCCCGATTTTTTAGTAATTAAGCGCAGAGATAAAAAAATATACAAAGCAGTAATTGTCGAAACCAAAGGTAGAATTTATGCAAATGATCCATCTTTCAAAGACAAACGCACCTTTATGGAAACGGCATTTACGGAAAAGAATAACGAGATATTTGGATATGACCGCTTTGAATACCTTTATCTTGAAGATAACCTAAGCGAAAATGACAGAATAATGACGACGGCAAAAACGATTGAGAAATTTTTTAAGGAGAATTGATTAATGAAAAGAGATATGGAGTTAGTTAGAAAAGTTTTATTTTTAATCGAAGAACGAACAGAGCTTGATTCTAGCGTTTGCATTGAAGGCTATAGTTCAGGGGATATTGGCCGGCATTGTTCTATGATGTATGAATATGGTTTAATTAAAAACTTCAGTGCTCTGGCTGCTGATGATGATCCCTATTATCATTTTTCTGCTAATGGCCTTACATGGGAAGGGTTTGACTTCTTAGACAAAATAAGGGATGAAGGTATTTGGCAAAAAACCGTTAAGACAATAGCCAAAAAAGGCTTGGACATGTCTATCAAGACAATAGGGACAATTGCAACTGCCTTTATAACAGCGGCTACTGAGGGAGCCGTTTCTGCAATAATGAAAAATGGAGGAGAAATTTAATGGCAATTAAGTATATACCCTTTTTCCCCGATCCTATTGAGGGACAGGCTATTTTAGATAATTTCAAACGCACCTTGAAATATAAAGGTGCAAATGATGTTAGAGGTAATCTGCGCCGTGGCATGCCTCTTTATGAAATGGAAAAGCAGGAAACTGTAGGCGAAAATAAAGACGGCAATATGGTCATCCGTGGCGAATGTGTTTCTGCTTGTGCTTATCTAAAGGAACAAGGAATTGAAGTTGATCTTGTCTATATAGATCCTCCCTTTGCCAGCGGTGCTGATTATGCTAAAAAGGTATATATTCGCCGTAACCCAAAGGTTGCCGAAGCAATTGCCAAAGCAGAGCAGGAGCTTGAAACAAGTGAGGAGTTCCGTGCTTTTGAAGAAAAAATGTACGGCGATGTTTGGGATAAGGAAAAGTATCTTAACTGGATGTATGAAAACCTAATGGCGATTAAAAGCGTGATGAGCGAGACTGCTAGTATTTATGTGCATTTGGATTGGCATATAGGGCATTATGTAAAAGTTCTTTTGGATGAGGTCTTTGGAGAAGATTTCTTTTTAAATGAAGTGGTATGGGGGTACTTTGCTTTTAAAAGAAGAACTACAAAGAAGTTTCCTCAAAAACATGACACTCTGTACTCTTATACAAAGTCAGAGGATTATATTTGGAATACTCAATTCAAACCGCATAGTGAGGAATATGTAAAAAGGTTCAAGACGGATGAAAATGGCCGAAAGTATCGTGACGATGTTAATCCGACTGCTGGGGGAAGTAGAATAATTTATCTTGACGAAATTGAAGGAGATATCGTAGATTCTGTATGGTCTGATATTCCTCCTGTCAACCCTGTTGCTGTTGAACGAGCAGATTATGCTACCCAGAAGCCGGAAGCCCTACTGGAACGTATTATTAAGGCTTCTTCCAATGAAAACATGATTGTAGCTGATTTCTTCGGTGGTAGCGGTGTAACAGCCGCTGTTGCTAATAAACTGGGTAGGAGATTTATACACTGTGATATTGGCATAAACTCTATTCAGACTACACGGGACCGCCTTGTTGCCGATAAGGCTAAATTTGATGTGCTTGAAATTAAAGACGGTGTTTCCCTTTACAGAAATCCTGTTCAAACCATGGAGAAAATCAAATCCCTTATTCCGGGACTTAAAAATGAAGATGATCTGGACAGCTTCTGGGAAGGGGCCATCTCTGACAGTAAGCTGGGCACAATTCCGGTCTATGTGCCTAATCTTATGGACAGCAGCTCAAAGCTTCTTGATGTGGTTATGATGAACCGCATTTTGCATGAAGCCATTCCTGATCTCGACAGCAATATTAAAAAAGTAATTGTTTATTACATAGATATCACAGATAAAACGGAGATAGAAAAATTCATTGCTGATGATGACAGCACTACAATAAAAATCGAGCTTAGGGATCTGACAGATATTCTTGATAATGTTGTGATTGAAGACTTTGCGGAGTTCTCTTGCGAACAGGTGCAAGAAACTTTGATTCCTGAGTATAAAATAACAATAAACCGCTTTATGAGCGACCGTGTAAACCAAAAAATCGATGAATACAATCAAAAGGCCTTTGCAAATTCCAGTGAAAAAAGACCATATAGGCCTATTGTTATAAGCAATGAGGGCTTAGAGTTAATAGAATTTTTATCGGTTGAGTGTACTGCTGATAGCGGCGAATGGCATTCAAATACAGAAATAAAAATAGACAAGCTGGGCTATGTGATATTTAATGGTACAAAAACAAAGGACTTCTGGGATGGAAGCATAAAAAGCGAAGAGATACCCCTTCGCTTAAAGATCCGCAACATCTGCGGAGATGAAACAGTGTGGGTTGTGAAAAAATTGGAAAGGAGATAGCGTAAAATGAAATTGAAAACATTGAAACTCAAAAATTTTAGGTGTTACAAAGATGAAATTTCAATTGATTTATGCGACCTGACAGCTTTTGTTGGTAAAAACGATATCGGAAAATCATGTATTATGGAGGCTCTTGATATTTTTTTTAATGACGGAAAAGGCAGTATTAAAATTGATAAGCAAGATATTAACAAACAGGCAGCGGCAGATGGAGATACTGACATTTATATTTCTGCTTGCTTCGAGGAACTACCTGATAGAATTGTGATTGACGTTACCAATGAAACAACGCTTCAATCAGAATTTCTATTAAACAGTAACCAGCAGCTTGAAATAATCAAAAAATTCCCTAATGCAGGTGCTGTAAAAGTGTTCGTAAAGGCGTATCACCCTACCAATGCTCAATGTGCTGACCTTCTCCAAAAGAAAGATACAGACCTTAGAAGAATTATAGAACATGAAAATATTCGGTGTGAAGATAGAACCAGAAACGCCGTCATGAGAACTGCTATCTGGAATCATTATACGGCAGATTTGCGATGTTCTGAAACGGAAATTGATATCTCAAAAGGTGATACTAAGTCAATATGGGGCAAGTTACAAGAATTTTTACCGCTATATTCATTATTTAAATCTGACCGAGAAAATAGTGATAGCGATAGTGAAGTTCAAGATCCGTTAATGGAATCTGTAAAGCAAATTTTACGCGATGCTACGTTGCAGCAGAAATTGAATGAAATTGCCAATGAAATCAGGACAAACCTTAATGATGTTTCAACAAGAACACTTCAAAAATTACGGGAAATGGATCCGCTAATAGCAGCCAGCTTAAATCCTGTCATACCCACAACAGAAAGCCTCAAATGGGCGGATGTTTTTAAAAATGTCAGAATTTCGGGTGATAATGATATCCCGATTAACAAAAGGGGTAGCGGGGTCAAACGATTAGTATTATTAAATTTTTTTCGAGCTGAAGCTGAACGAAGAAGAGGTCAGAGAAACTGCGCAAGCATAATTTATGCGATTGAAGAACCCGAGACATCGCAACATACGGAGTATCAGAAAAAATTGATTAAGGCATTAATTGACCTTGCCTCAGAGCCAAACACCCAAATAATCATTACAACCCACAGCGCCGCTTTGGTTAAAGAACTTCAATTTGAAAATTTACGATTAATTTCAGTTGATGGAGGGATAAGGATGGTCAAGTCTGTTGAGGCGGGGCAACTCCCTTATCCTTCATTGAATGAGGTAAACTTCCAAGCTTTTTCAGAGATTTCCGAAGAATACCACAATGAATTATACGGATTTATTGAAGCTGAAGGGCAACTTAGTGCTTTCAAAACAGGCAAGCCCACAATTAGATATCAACGACAAACGAACGGCAATCTAATCGATGAGCAAAAAATATTAACAGAATACATAAGGAACCAAATACATCATCCGGAAAATACTCTTAATCAGAGATATACATCAGAGCAGCTGAGCCAATCGATATGCCTTATGCGAGACTTTATTAATGTTTATAGGCAACCCGAGACAAACAATCCATAGATTCTCTTTTGCCAAAACATAAAAAAGAGGCGCCATCCCCTGCGGGATAACGCCTCTTTTTTATCTTCCGTATTCAGCTTGCTTTTCTTAAATTGTCCCTATGACACCGTGGACTTTCCGCTCTTCTTTTCGTTTTGCTACACCGTCATATTCTCGGGCTTTTGATTTAGCTAGCTTTGGGATGCATATTCCGGCATCAGGTATGGTCTTTCAAATAGAACCTTGTATTGCTCGTGCTGTT
>JAQVYP010000046.1 GCA_029004655.1 Oscillospiraceae bacterium
CTTAACGACAAATTACTCACATTACTGCGACCAACAGAGCGCCATACCGTGTTGTCTAGATTGATATCAGAAGAAGCCCCTAGCCCCGTATCAGTAGCCATTGAACCCATAATCTCAGAGTTAGCAACATTCACGTCAACATTTGCTGGCGTTCCTGATGTACTTGTTGTTTCTAAGAAAATGCTACTATTGCCATGGAAATCTACACCGTCAAGATTAAAGGTTGCATCCCCATCAGAAATTAAAATCTTATCTCCTGTCTGCATATAGACATCTGAATTGGTAAGATTTAAAATAGCCTCATCTCTAACTAAAACAAGAGCATCTCCTCTTTCATATATATTCATATTCTCAATATTCATTTCTGAAGCGTTACCAGAAGAACCAACTCCGCCAGTAGCTATTGCAACGCCTGATTCAGACATCTCTGTGACCAATGTGTTGCGATTAGATGAGCCCATAATATTAATTATGCCACCGCCATAAGATGCGAAATTTCTACTGCCATTATAACTAGATTCTATATCCATATTTATGATTTCAAGTTTAGAATCACTTGCTGCTGAGATTCCTCCACCATTTGTTCTGTCATCATTTGAATTGTTATTTGTGGTGAGTTTATTTGTCGTATTTGTGCTACCTTCCATTTTAATATATCCACCATTTGATGAATTGACGCCATTGAAGTTATTATTTGCTTCAATATCCATATTATTTATTAAAATTTCTGAACCTGTACCTGAGGAATAAATCCCTCTCCCATTATCACCTGCCGCATTAATATTATTATTTGCCTGAATCCAGTTAGAACCATTTGCAATGCCTGTGATATCAACCTTACCACCATTTAGACCAACCACACCATGTAAGCCATTTCTATTTGCTTGAACGTTCATATTATCAATAGTTATTTCCGATGTTCCTAATGAATAAATGCCGTTATTATTTATTGTATCATTTGCACTTAACCAATTTGTTCCATTTGCTGCACCAATTATCTTTATTGTTGCGTTTTCGGAAAGCATTCCATTACTTTTGTTTCCATTAAGTTGAACATCCATATATTTAATATTAACTTCTGCACCATTTCTTCCATAAACACCTATTCCAATAACAGAATTATCTGCTGCGAGATAATGATTAGAATTTTCAATTCCTGTGATATCTAGAGAAGATAATCCTTCAACATATAGATTATGAGATTCATTCTCGCTTAAATCAACACTCATATTTTCAATATTAACTTTTGAATTTGTACCACCAGTATATATACCTGACCCTGCTGTTCCAGCTGTGTTTTTATTGTTTTTTGCCTGTAAAATATTCGTTCCATCTGCAATACCTGTGATATCAAGCTTTCCACCACCATAAACTTCTACACCATAAAGACCATTTCCATTGGCTTGAACATTCATATTTTCAATATTGATTTCTGAGCCTGCACTATTTACATAAAGCCCTTTTCCATCTTTTGTAACACCATTACTATTCGCTTGAATAATATTCGTTCCGTCAGCAATACCTATAATGTTCATTTTAGCACCAAATGTGCTTTGAGTTCCAACGAATGAATTGTTGCTTGTTTCAATGTCAACGTTTTCAATTCTTAACGATGCTTGTGTTCCATCATTAAGATTGCTAATTCCAACGCCTCTCTCTGCGCCTTCATTTCCATTTAATGTAATTTTATTAGATCCATCCGCAAAGCCTGTGATGTTTAGTTCTCCAGTGTTGATGAGTCCAAAAGCAGTTCTATTTTGAGATATATTATTTGAAGAGTTTATATTCATTCCATATATACTCATATAGCCCTTAGCGATGATGCCATAGGCATTATCACTTACGTCTCCTAATGTATAATTATTATAGTTCTCTGAAGTGTCGAGAAGGAAGTGATTGTTTGAAGAATTTCTAATTTCCAAAGAAGATGTATCTTCCCTATTATGTAAGCCCATAGATAAGTTATATTTTGCTGAAACATTACCTGTTACTTCAAGCACCCAAGGATTTCCAGCATTGCTTGAGGGGTTACTAATGCCTGCTACAACACCCGCTCCAACATTATTGTTATATTCACCACTTAAAGTGCCATCACCAGTCACGCTGTATGATGCAGCGACAGCAGAACCAATCATCGCCATTGAAAAAACTGAAGAAAGAAGAAGGGTCCTAAATTTCATATCACTATCCTTATACATAACTAAACATTTATAATTACATATAATCTACAATATGATACCTTAAAGGGCAAACCCCCACATTAGTTAGGGATTAACAAAGGGTTAATTCGTGCATTATTGGATAAATTTACCTGTTCTTTTACTATCCCTACTCCATAGAATGTAAACAGGATAGCCTCTATAAGCTTCAGTTAAATTAACTTGATAATATTTTGCCTTAGTTGTGGTGGTCAAGTAGGTATATCCTCCTTTTTCAATGAGAATAATTTCAGGTAATGGCTTTGGCATAAACTTATAGGCAAAGACAACTTCTCCTTTTTTAACTTTATCGCCGAAATTGTTTTGATATTGAAAAATGTCGTAAATGAATAATCTCGCAAAAATCACATAAGCCGCAAAAAGGGAAATCATTGTCAAAGTTGCGAGACTCATTAAGAAAATCTTTCTGAACACAATTGTTTCAAGAAAAAGTGGATAAATCACATTATAAAAATAAACCGCAACAACGATAAAAAACATAATTGTTGTTATAGAAGGAATCCCAAAACCAGAAAGAATAAAAAGACTATAAACTACAAACATCGCCACATAGCTATAAATTGCTTTTCGCAGATTTCCTGAAATCGCAAAGCCGAGCCCAAGGAAAAGAATATTCAAGGCAATGATAAGAATTTTCTTCATAAAAACGCTTTTAACAGCGTAAACCAAAGCAAGCCATATTCTTTCCCAAACGCTCATATAAGATTTTCCTTATAAGAAATATTCTCTCAAATATGTTGGTAAATCTGAAATATTAATGCGGTGCTGTTCCATTGTATCTCTGTCGCGAATGGTTACGGATTCAGGTGCATTTTCCAAAGTTTCAAAGTCAACCGTAATGCAAAGCGGTGTTCCCACTTCGTCGTGACGGCGATATGCTTTACCAATATTTCCTGTGTTTTCCAAAGCCACACGACCAATTCCAAGCTTCAACAACTTTGCCTTAATCTCGTGACATTTACCCATAATACCATCATGATTTTTCTTCAACGGAATAATTGCGACTTTGATTGGAGCAAGATGTTTTTTGAGTTTCAAAACGGTTCTTTCACTACCATCGGCCAAAGTTTCTTCTTCATAAGCTTCTGTTAAGACAGCCAGAACACCTCGGTCTAAACCGGCAGAAGGCTCAACAACAAAAGGAACAATCCACGTTTTGTTGTCATCATCTAAAATTGCCAATTTTTGAGTTGAATCTTTATTTTCGTGAACATGGGCTTGAATATTAAATTCGCTCTGATTTTTAGAGTGATTACCCAAGTCATAATCCATACGATTTGCAATTCCTTCCAACTCTTCCATGCCGTGAGGGAATTGATATTCAATGTCGTAAGTTGCTTTTGAATAGTGTGCTAAATCTTCTTTAGGAGTTGTATAAATGGTTAGTCTTTCTTCCACAAGTCCTTGTTCATACCACCATTTTACACGTTCATTTTTCCAATATTCGTGCCAATCTTCGTCTTCCCCAGGTTTAACGAAAAACTCTAATTCCATTTGTTCAAATTCACGCACACGGAAGATAAAGTTTCTTGGCGTAATTTCATTTCTGAAAGATTTTCCGATTTGTGCAATTCCGAAAGGAAGCTTTCTTGAAGTTGAATCAACAACATTCTTAAATTGGGTAAAAATAGCCTGAGCGGTTTCAGGACGAAGATATCCAAAACTTTCACCATCATCAATTGGACCAACTGAGGTTTTAAACATCAAATTAAAAGGTCTTGGTTCAGTTAAATCTGTTGACCCACAACTTGGACATTTGCCATCTTTGATGTGATCCGCACGAAAACGCTGTTTACATTTTTTGCAATCTGTCATTGGGTCAGAAAAAGTGTCTTCATGACCTGAATATTTCAAAACTTTTCGGTTTGTTAAAATGGCAGCATCTAAGCCTTCAACGTCATCTCTTTCATAAACCATTGCACGCCACCAAGCAGCTTTCAAATTGTTTTTGAGTTCAACGCCTAACGGACCATAATCATACAAGCCTTGCATCCCGCCATATATATCTGAATTTTGAAAAATAAATCCACGACGTTTACACAGCGATACAAGCTGATCCATTGTTTTTGCAACCATTTCTAAGAATCCTTACCCAATAAAAAATTGATTAATTATTAACCTATTCGTTTTACAATGATTGTTTGGAAAAAGCAAGAGAGGAATCTGTAAAATGGTGAAGAAAGTTAAGGTTGGTTTGATTTATGACTTCGACGGAACACTCAGCACCACTGATATGCAGAGCTATACACTCATTCCTGAATTTGGCATTAAGCCTGAAACTTTCTGGAAAAATGCGAACCAATGGTCTGCTGACCATGGCGCAGACCAAGTGACAGGTTCAATGTATTACATTCAAAAAACCGCCAAGGAAAAAGGCATCGTACTTACCCGAGATTTTTTCAAGAAGATGGGCGAAAATATTGAATATTTCCATGGTGTTTTGGATTGGTTCGAACGAATCAATAAATATGGTAAAGAACTCGGCTTAGTCATTGAACATTACATCATCTCTGCGGGTTATGAAGAAATTATTGAAGGAGCAGCAATTCGAAAATATTTTAAAGATATTTTTGCTTGTTCTTATGCCTATGACGACAAAGACCACCCTGTTTGGCCTGCTCGTGTGGTGAATTATAGCATCAAAGTTCAATGCCTTTCAAAAATAAACAAAGGCTTAAGACAAATTGATGACCGTGCCGTTAATGAATTTACCCCTGATAGTGAACGCCCTATTCCTTATACAAAAATGATTTATTTTGGAGATGGAGCAACAGACATTCCGCCAATGAAAATCATTAAAGAACGTGGTGGACACGCCGTTGCCGTTTACAAACCAAAAAGCAAAGACAAAAATAAAGCCATTAAACTCTTGAATGACGGACGTGTAAACTTTGCCCTTCCAGCAGACTATTCAGAAAACAAAGAAATTGACCATGTGGTTAAAACAATTTTGCTCAAAATTGCCACAGAAATTAATCTTGAATATCTCAAAAACAAAGAAGAACTCAAAAAAACGAAAAAAAGATAGCCTTCTAGTGAATAATGCACAGGTTGCATTATATATTTAATATCTATGCTTGACAAATCTAGTAATAATTACTATTTTCATTTATAGTTTTAATATTAAATATAAGAGGAGTACCTTTAATGTCTTTACTTAACACTGTTGTTAAACCTTTCAAAGCAACTGCTTTTCATGGTGGAAAATTTGTTGACGTTTCTGATGCAGATTTGAAAAACAAATGGTCTGTTGTTTTCTTTTACCCTGCAGATTTCACATTCGTTTGCCCTACGGAGCTTGGTGACCTTGCTGATTTATATGATGAATTCAAAAAGCTTGGCGTTGAAATTTATTCCGTTTCAACAGACACACATTTCACACACAAAGCATGGCACGACCATTCAGACACAATTAAAAAAATTAAATATGTGATGATTGGTGACCCAACCGGTTTGATTTCACGCAACTTTGAAGTGATGATTGAAGCTGCCGGTCTTGCTGAAAGAGGAACTTTCGTAATCAACCCTCGTGGCGAAATCAAAGTGATTGAACTTAATGACGGCAGCATTGGTCGTGATGCAAAAGAACTTCTTCGTAAGGTTAAAGCGGCACAATATGTTGAGGCTCACCCTGGTGAAGTTTGCCCTGCGAAATGGAAAGAAGGCGAAGAAACTTTGAAGCCGTCTTTGGATTTAGTTGGTAAAATATAAGTTAAGATAAGGAAATTTGGGTCAATGCTTGAAGCGTCTATTAAACAGCAATTAAAATCATATTTGGAACTTTTAAAAGAAGAAATCATCTTGCAATCTTCTCTCGACGAGTCAAAAGCCTCTGTCGAAATGGCAGAACTTTTGACAGAGATTGCTTCTCTTTCCGACAAAGTAACCTATGAAAAAAATGGTAACGCTTCTCGCAGACCTTCTTTTTCCGTTCTTAACCCCAACAAAGACATCAAAATTAACTTTGCCGCAATTCCGCTTGGACATGAGTTTACCTCTCTCGTCTTAGCCCTTTTGCAAGTTGGTGGTCACCCGCTTAAAACTGAAGAAAAATTGGTGACAATGATTAAAAATATTAAGCAAAAATGTGAATTCACTTCATATATTTCCTTAAGTTGTCAAAATTGTCCCGATGTAGTTCAAGCGTTAAACGTGATGTCAATTCTCAATCCAAACATTTCTAGCACGATTGTTGATGGTGCTTTGTTTGAAACAGAAGTTGAAGAAAAAAACATTATGGCAGTGCCAAATGTTTATCTTAATGGACAACCTTTTTATCAAGGACGTATGAGCTTAGAAGAAATTCTGGACAAGCTTGGTGCTTTTGACACGAGTTCTGTTGTTGAAGAAATCAATGCCAAAGAGGCTTTTGATGTTTTGGTTGTTGGTGGCGGACCAGCTGGTTCTGCAGCAGCCATTTACTCAGCCCGAAAAGGCATTCGTACTGGTGTTGTTGCTGAACGTTTTGGTGGGCAAATCCTTGACACACTTGATATTGAAAACTTCATTTCTGTTCAAAAGACAGAAGGACCGAAACTAGCTTCTGCTTTGGAAGAACATGTTAAGGCTTATGAGGTTGACATTATCAATGCACAAAAAGTTGCAAAAATTGAGGAAGAAGAAAAAATTTTTAAGGTTCATTTAGAAAGCGGCGCTTTTCTAAAAGCCAAATCTATTATCCTGTCAACAGGGGCAAGATGGCGTAAGATGAATGTTAAAGGTGAAGAAGATTATCTCAAAAAAGGCATTGCTTTTTGCCCACATTGTGACGGACCTCTCTTTAAGGGCAAAGATGTTGCCGTTGTGGGTGGGGGAAACTCTGGCGTTGAAGCGGCAATCGACTTAGCAGGCATCACAAACCATGTTACCGTCTTAGAATTTATGGACGAGTTAAAGGCTGACTTAGTGTTACAGAAAAAACTTGAAAGTCTGCCAAATGTGACTGTGATTAAATCTGCGCAAGTTGTGGAAGTTCATGGCGACGGCACAAAGTTGACGTCCATAGACTATCTTGACCGCAAAACGAACGAAAAACATAGCCTTGTATTGAGTGGTGTTTTTGTTCAAATTGGGTTGATGCCAAATAGTGAATTTGTGAAAGACTTGGTTGATGTCAACCAACGTGGCGAAATTATCATCAATGACAAATGTCAAACTTCAAAACAAGGCATTCTGGCAGCTGGTGATGTGAGTTCTGTGCCTTATAAACAAATCATTATCGCCATGGGCGAAGGAGCAAAAGCTTCCCTCTCCGCCTTTGATTATCTGATAAGAAAATAACCTTTCCCTATAAAAATTTGTAAAGAACAGAAAACTGCAAAAGCCAGAAATTGACTCATTATACCCTGCAAAAAAGAGAAACAAAACACTTGCAGAATTTATAAAATCGTCCTATTAAATAGAGAACATTTAATGGGGTGTCGCCAAGTGGTAAGGCATCGGTTTCTGGTATCGACATTCGAGGGTTCGAATCCTTCCACCCCAGCCACAGTTCAAAAATCGCCATTTTTGGCGATTTTTTCTTTATAAATCAATAACTTAACCGAGTCCGAAAATTTATATCATTACAGGCTTAAATATGAATCATCTTCGGACTACTTTTTATAACTTTCTTTATTTTTCAATAGCTTAATCAAAGACAGTCTTTCATAGCCTTTGGTAATTATCATTTATCCAAAGTCGGATTTGAAACCAACATAAAAGAAAAGTTTTTGACGCTGACGACAAATTATTTTTACTCATGCGACCAGGTGCCAGAGACTATGTCCTACGGCTCGGGACTGCCGGCTGCTACACCCATACTCTCTGGCCGGGATACACCTACCTACCAGCCCGTACCGGTTAGGCTTAAAAATGACTAACCAAAATTGAGAGAGGCCTTTACGTGCGAGCCTTAAAATGGTTCTTTGCGTTTTCAGTAGACAATTTTAACTTCTTTTCTCGTTTACCGAGAAGTTGGAAACTTCTTTTCTCGTTTACCGAGAAGTTGGAAACTTCTTTTCTCGTTTACCGAGAAGTTGGAAACTTCTTTTCTCATTTACCGGGAAGTTGGAAACTTCTTTTCTCATTTACCGGGAAGTTAATTGTTATAAAAAAAAGGCCTGCATTTCTAATCTCGCAGACCTCTTAAATCATATTGTTAATAAAATACTGGTAAATGTCATCAAGAAAATATTTAATTGGGAACTTTGGATTATCTTGATGAAACTCGATTCCGATATTTTTAAACGATATACCGACATTATGAAGCATACACCAACCGGATGTTCTGCTTTTCTTAATCCTGAACCATGGAAACCAGTAAATAAAAATGGTCTGGATTTTGAATTCTATCGAAGTTCATGGCGTAGAGCTAAATGGGATGAACCTTGCGGATCTATTTTAATGAAATCTGCCGGAATGGGAGGCATGATTTCTTGTCATCCGGGAGTTTTGCAAAAGGACGGGACTTATAATAATGCCAGAGCCTACACCATCAAAGAATTGTTATTATTAACCGGATTGCCTGATAATTATAGAATACCGGCGTTTGCTCTTAATAATGATGAATTAATCCGAGATGTTATTGGTGAATGTGTATGTCCCGGTATTGAATATAAGATTATGCAAAATATACCGCGTAAATAATTATCATAAAAATAAAGGAAAGAGAGGTGGTCCAACTGCCTCTCTCTTATTTTTTATACTATGAGTTACGTAAGGTTTTAATATCTGTCATAACACACCTCTTAAGCCAATTTTTCAGAAGCAAGAAACATTTTGAAATGTCTCAAAGCCTGTCTGACTGATGTATGACTTCTTTTACCATAGCTTGATTTTTCGCCGGCTGTTTCATATTGAGGCAGGATAGAAGCGATATTTTCAACTAAATGAGCAAGCGTATAACCTTCTTTCCGGCATAATCTTTCAACCCGTCCCATATAATCCGCAGCAGTCAAAGCGGAATATTTATTTTCCAATAGCCAATTTTCAAAATTCTTTAACATAACACTATCTCCTTACTTAATCAAAACCGGTTCAGTACAAACGGCAATCATTGTTTGGTGCAATCTTTGGCACTCAGCCAGACAATCGCTGAAATATTGATACGGAGTTGGAAGAATTGTGTTATTTAATTTTACATACCACATAACTTTTTCCTTTCATAAATAGTTGTTTTACTCATTAACTATTTACATTATGCGGTGTATTTTCTAATTCGGGAGCCCCTAAAACACTAGTTGCCAACGACATTTTGCTACGATTTAGACGGGATTACTAATTTACAGACAAAACAAGCCTTAACCTCTCGGTATTTTTGAAAAGAAGTCGTGTGTAAACGAAAATTTTGGTTATTTTTAACAGTTTGACAATATAAGCCAGTAACACAACCTTTCTGTTTCGATGTTTTATATTCATCACAAATTTGAGGACATTTATCTGTGGAGCCATCATCAACCAAAATAATTTCTATCTCTCTTAATGTTTGATTAATTACACTATTCAAACATTCTTTTAGATATTTTTCTACATTATATACCGGTATTATCACGCTAACTTTTGGCATTAATTATTCTCCTTTTATCTCTTCAAATAATTCCAAAGCTCTGTTTATGGCTTTATCCATATCATAATATTTATAATCACCCAAACGTCCTAAGAAATATACATTATCTAATTTCTTTGCTTCTTCCAAATAACGAGCATATAATTTGGCATTATTATCATTAGGTATCGGGTAATAACGGTCGTTTCTACCTCTTTCAAAACTTTCGGAGTATTCTTTGGCTATTACTGTCTTAGATGAAATGTCATCAAGATAATATTTGTATTCGTGAATGCGTGTAAAATCATAATTACAAGGATAGTTTACAACAGCATTGCTTTGATAATATTCTTTATCATATTCTTCCATTTTGAAATTAACGCTTCTATATGGAAGTTCACCAAACTTATAATCAAAGAATTCATCAATTGGTCCTGTATAAAATACTCTATCAAATTCTTCTGTTACATCTTGGTATTTAGTTTCTAATCTAACTTCAATATTTGGATGATCTAATATATTCTTAACAACTTCAGCATATCCATTTAATGGAATACCTTGATACTTATCTTGGAAATATCTTTCATCACAACTTATATAAACAGGAACTCTAGCTGTTACAGCTCCATCAACTTCATCAGGTTTAACCCCCCATTGTTTAGTTGTATAATGCAAAAATACTTTCTCATAAACGTAGTTAGCCAAGAATTTTAGATCTTCATCATCCTGTTTTTGAAACTCTAGAATTGGAACCTTCTTATTATATTCAAAGTTCTTTAATAGCTTTTCTTCCATACGTTTAGCCATTGTTTCTGGAAATACATCATATAATGTACGGAAATTAAAAGGAATTGTAGTTTCAATGCCATCAATTACAGCAATAACTTTATGCATATAAGTATTAAAACCTGTAAAACGGCTCATAAATTGCCATACATTCTCTAGATTAGTATGAAAAATATGAGAACCATACTTATGAATCATAATACCATTTCTATCACGGTAATCATATGCATTGCCTGCAATATGATCTTTAGCATCAATAACAACAACCTTTTGATTTAACTCTTCAGCTAACTTACGAGCAATTGTAGCACCGCTGAAACCAGCTCCAACTATTAAATTAACTACATTTTCCATTCTTTTTTTCCTAATCCAATTGCTGTTAAAATTTTCCGTTTTAGTCGTTTAAACTTATATTTCCGATATTTTTTCTTATCTTCTTCTACAAAAATCATTGGAAGTTGTTTGACTTTCAAATCGTTATGAGTTGCAATAAATACTCCCATCAAGCGTTCAGCCAAAAAGCCATAAACACGTTGTTGATAAACATCTCTTTGTAAAACTTCTGATTGAATTTGTTTTTCTACTTCAAATAAAATACTGAATAACCATTCTGCATAAGCATCAAATGTCGGCTTACTGGCAATCAACACATTCCCTATGAACATTTGAGAATTGTTTTTAAGTTCGTTTTCC
>JAQVYP010000047.1 GCA_029004655.1 Oscillospiraceae bacterium
AACGCCTTTAAAGAGGCAGTATGTATCGACGCCGGAAGAGTTTATGACTCTTGTTGTGACCGTGATTGTCTCGAGGATATGCGCTGTTTCTTTGGCCCAAGAGATCAAGAATACGTAGAAGGTGCAACAAGCGTTCGCGTTCGTTCAGCAGAAGTTCTTGACGTTTTCATTGATGTTGAACCGGTTACATTTAATAGAGGATTTTATTCATGCGACATCGTTTTCTACTTCTTAATCGAAGTTGAATTGTTCGGTGCACCTCATTGCAAACCCAGACTTGCAGAAGGCATTGCTTTCTATGAAAAAAAGGTTATTCTTTTTGGCAGTGAAGGTAACGTTAAAACGTTTTCTAACGCATTCACAAGAGAAGACGGCACAGATCCGCAAGCTATTCCCACATCGAATATGCCTAAGTGCGTAGTTCAATGCGTAGACCCAATTGTTTTATCTTCACGTCTCTGCGAACTTAGAGATTGCTTTGACAACATACGTAGTATGCCATGTGGCGTATGTAATAGAATTGGTGGCACCGTTGAAACCGGCAGACCTTCCGGAACACCAACTGTGTATGTTACATTAGGACTTTTCACAATAATTCAGTTGATCAGAAATGTTCAAATGCTTATTCCTGTTTATGATTTCTGTATTCCTGAAAAACAGTGCGAAGATTCAACCGATCAACCGTGTGATGTTTTCAAAAAGATTAAGTTCCCGAATGACGATTTCTTCCCACCCAGACCACTTGATCCGGAATCAGGATGCGGCTGTCACTAGTTTTAAAATGGTAAAACCCAACACAGCAAGAAATAGTCCGACCTATGCGAAATAGGTCGGACTTCTCTTGTGCATATTTAAGGGAAACTATATATATTCCGTATTTATTATTTAGGGATTTCCAAAACTGCGCCGCGGTTACCCGATGTGACCATTGCGGCATATCGAGCAAGATATCCTGTGGTGATTCTTGGCTGCTTAGGTGTCCACTTTGCACGTCTTTTGGCCAATTCCTCGTCACTTACTTTCATGTTGATTGTGTTATTCATAATATCAATTTCGATTATGTCACCCTCATTAACAAGGGCAATATTTCCGCCGACTGCCGCTTCAGGCGAAACGTGACCGATTGCCGCGCCGCGTGTTGCTCCCGAAAAACGTCCATCGGTAATAAGTGCAACTGTGCCACCCAATCCTCTGCCCATGATAGCCGAAGTAGGGTTGAGCATTTCTCTCATTCCGGGGCCGCCCTTTGGTCCCTCATAGCGGATAATAACAACATCTCCGTCAACTATTTTTCCACCGTTGATTGCCTCTTGAGCATCTTCCTCGCTGTCAAATACTCTTGCCGGACCTGAATGAACCAGCATTTCAGGCGCAACTGCCGACCTTTTGACGACACAAGAATCCGGCGCAAGATTACCTCTTAATACCGCAATTCCACCTGTTTTAGAATATGGATTTTCAACCGGTCTGATTACATCGGTATCTTTATTGTAGCTGTTTGCAATATTTTCACCCACAGTTTTGCCGGTTACTGTAATAACATCAGTCTCCAAAAGTTGGAGCTTGTTGATTTCGTGCATTACTGCATAAACTCCGCCTGCCTGATACAAATCTTCCATATGATGATGTCCTGCCGGTGCAAGGTGACAAAGGTTTGGAGTTTTATCGCTGATTTGGTTTGCAATATCCAAATTAAGTTCAATGCCAACCTCATGTGCGATTGCCGGCAAATGCAACATACTGTTAGTACTGCAGCCAATTGCCATATCCATTGTTAGGGCATTATTAAACGCTTTTTCAGTCATAATATCACGAGGGCGAATGTTGTTTTTAAGCAATTCCATTATCTGCATTCCGGCATTCTTTGCAAGACGAATGCGCTCTGAATAAACCGCCGGAATTGTGCCATTTCCGGGAAGTCCCATTCCCAAAACCTCGGTTAAACAGTTCATGGAGTTTGCAGTATACATACCCGAACAGCTTCCGCAGGTCGGACAAGTTTTTTCTTCAAATTCCTGCATTTTTTCTGCTGAGATTTTGCCCGCTGCATATGCTCCGACTGCCTCTGATGCCGCAGAAAAACTGACCTTGCAGCCGTCCACTGTTCCGGCAAGCATCGGTCCACCGCTGACAAATATAGTCGGAATATTGACTCTTGCCGCCGCCATTAAGAGTCCCGGCACGTTTTTATCACAGTTTGGAACCATAACCAAAGCATCAAATCCATGCGCCATAGCCATGGCTTCTGTGGAATCCGCAATCAGGTCACGCGTTACCAAAGAATATTTCATTCCTGTGTGTCCCATTGCAATACCGTCGCAAACAGCGATTGCCGGAAATACAGCAGGAGTGCCGCCGGCCATTGCAACGCCAAGTTTAACTGCGTCCACAATTTTATCTAAATTCATATGCCCCGGAACAATTTCGTTAAACGAGCTGACAATTCCGATTAACGGACGGTGCATTTCTTCCTTAGTAAGTCCCAACGCATTAAACAAAGCACGATGAGGTGCGTTGTGGTCTCCGCTAATAATTGATTCGCTTTTCATAAAAATCTCCTTTTGCCTTTTTAGTCGTTTGAAAAATCGGCGTTTTTTAATATTCCATGCCTTAAAAGCACAGGTCTACAATCTGCAAAACTATATTAGATTAATTATATGTTTTCAGAGCCTTGCAGTCAAGTGCTTTTGTTTGCTAGGTTCTGCTACAATTATCGTAACGAAAAGCAAAATTAATCAATAAAAAAACAATCTTCTTTCCACTTTAAAGGATTTGTATCAATATAATCTCAGATTACCTGTCATACTAATTCCAATTAAAAAGTGACCAAGATTTGCGAGGATTTTGTTTGTGAGACAAGGCGGAGGACGAAGGCGGGCTATCGCCCGCCGAGAACGACAACGCAGTCTCGCAAACAAAAGACCGCGAAGATTGGTTGATTTTTATTTGGAATTAGTATCACTAGGCGAATGAATGACGATTCCCCACAAAAGCAATGTAGGGCAGGGGCTTGCTCCTGCCGGTATATTTCGCATATTTCAACTTACAGTCGCAATGATTAAGCGAAAATTCCGTTTTCACGCTGATAATTGTAATAATTTTGAAACTATCTTGAAGGTATGTTTAAAAAGGTAATTATCAGTGATATTATATATTAGAGTAATTTTATTAATGCTCGTTCGCATATTATCAATGCCGGTAAAGTTATTAAAAAGAAGGTTCATCAAGTAAGCAAATAAATGATGCAACAAAGGTAGTTGATAATTGGCGCGCTGCACATGCATTTTTAAACATTCCTATTTTACCCCTGATACTAATTTTAAAAAGCGAGAACAGATTTTTCTGCCCTCGCTTTCATATTTCCATTTACACTGCTTTTTCCAGAATTGCTGCCATTACTGTTATGTCGTCGTCGTGGCCGTCGGTGCGTCGTCTTCTTGCTGATGCCGCAATGTGGTCTGCCAACTGCTGCGCCGAGCCTTCACGCCACGCTTCAAGCTCTGCACATATCCACTCGGTGCCGTCGCTGACAACGCCATCCGACATCATTAATACAATGTCGTTTTCCTTTATTGTAACAACTGCTCGGTCAAATCCGACTTCCCTCAAAATTCCTGCTGGCAGGGAGTGACATTCCGCTTTCCCTGTTCGTCCGTTTCGGCGCACAAATGTCGGTGCCGCTCCGGCTTTCAACAATTCCGCCATTCCTGTGAATAAATCCACGCTCGTGACATCAAGCGTTGCCAATGATTCATCGGTCGATTTGAAAAGCATTGCCGAGTTTACAATTCGCAACGAGCAATCGTAACCGAACCCCGATTTAATAAGTCTGCCCATGAGCCCTGCCGCCATTGCACCATCCACAGCCGCTCTTCCACCACTGCCCATTCCGTCACTGATAATCATAATAAGTCTGCCACGACCATCATAGAAACAGTCTACAGCGTCCCCGCACATTTTATTTTCCTTGCAATTATACTGTGCAGTTCCGCAATCTGCAGAAAACACAGCCTTCTCGCTGAGCGTTATAAAATATTCATTTCCAACCTTGTTTATTGCGGGCGGCTCAAATTCTCTGTCGCAAATTTCTTCAATTTTATTAAGCACCCTTAGACGGTTAAACGGCAATGAGGGCTGTTCACGAAGCCTTACCTCAATGCTCATTCGTCCATATTTATCTATCGAACAGCCGCAATCACTTGCTCTGATATCAAGCTCTTTAAGTGATGTTACTATCCGCTCAGCAGTTAAAACATCATATTGCTGTGCTTCTTCAAATTCAACCGATAAGTCGGCAAGCATATCAGAAATGCCCTCAAACTGGTCGGAAACTACCTCGCGCATTTCACGAATTCTGCTTTCCGCCGCAATTCCCGCCGCATAATCGGTAAAATAATGATATAGAGAATTTTCCACTCTCTCCCGTCGCAAACACCTCTCGGCAAAGCTGTGCGGAACTTCCGCAAGATCAATAGGTTGTCCCTTTTTGATTGCGGTCGTCATGCTTATCATCGCCTCGATGGTGTCACTTCGATTGTTTTCCCAACAGTTTACGCCCAACATGCAGCCCTTGCAGGCATCGCCCTCGACGTTTAACAAAACACTGGCAAAATCGGGTTGCTTGTGCGAACTAAGCCTTTTGGAGACTTCTTCAACCGTGGTTGAAACACCGTGCATTGCTTCGGATGCAAAATCCAAGCGCATCACAAGCGCCTTGCGAAGTCCGTCCAAATTTTCAATGTTTGCGGGAGGAGAAAAAACAGCTCCGATTTTAGAATTCACAGATTTTGGCAAAATCAGAAATATCGCTCCGGACAACAAAACTTCAACAAGTATTATTACCGAGTCAGACTCAAACCCGGAAAATACTACCGAAAGCATTGAAACCGCCGCAAATGCTAAAACCATCGCGATCTTTCCGAGCGGCGCAAACATTCCCACCGCAAGCCCGCCCGCCGCATATATAAATGCAGGAAAAGCACCCATTCCGGAAAGCAAAATTGAAATTCCGGACGACACTCCGCAAATAGCTCCCGCACCGCTATTTCCGAACCGTGCGGCCGCAAAAATCAAAACAATTGCCATCATTTTCCCAAGTGATATTCCGCCAAAGGATACTGCATAAAGCCCCGAAAGAATTATGTAAGCAAAAATCAACAGTGATGCTAATTCCTCATTTGACAAACCGGTTTTATCGTTGTAATTATGTTTTATAGCCCGATGCACAAAATATGCTCCCCCGCCAGCCAATGCGGCTTCGGCAACCGCTAATACACCATTTGGGAAGAAGCTGCTTCCGGCGGCTACAATTCCGGTTGTAGCTGCAGCAAAAAAAGCAATTATACCGGACCATGCCGGATTGTTTGCTATCGTTTTGATATTTGAAACTATCAGCTTAATGCAAATAATCGCAAAAATCGCGGCTATGTAACGAAATGCTCCGCCTCCAAGCGCAGGTATTAAATAGCCGATAAAAGCACCTATTCCCGCAGAAATTGTATAGTACTTCGGCATTCCGCAAGTAAGCGCAAGCCCCAGCGGTGCCATTGATTGTACCATTGATGCCCTTGATGTTAGAAATCCAAATACTGCGAACAACAAATGTGATAGAATCTCAACTGCATATTCTTGCAGTTTCTCTAGAATATCACCATAGTTTGGTTTTACCGTTTCTTTCAAAAAATCACCGCCATTTACTTTTTAGTCCGTTTATAATGAAGTATAATTCCGGTGAGTGAAAAAATTTTGTCAAACCGTATTCGAAAATTATGTAAACTGTTAGCCTTTTGTCACCTAAATTCTAAAAAATACAACATTTAGTCTCAAATTTAATATAATATTGTGACTAACATACTACATGTAGGTAACTAAATGTCGAACGACTTTTGGAATGGTTTTTGAATTATTCTCATATAATTGTGGTTAACCATTAGGGGCGGATACAATCCGCATGCATGCTATGCAACTATAACAGATTGATTTGTTTTAAAAAGGCGCTCGAAGTTGTGAACTAATCCAGTAAAAACGGACAATGACAAAAAGTCACTCGCTTGGTGAAACTTTCATTATAGTTTAAAGCCAATATGATTTTTGGAAAAACTGGTTGATTATACTTCTATTTTGTGAAAAAGTTTGTTATAATGATATGAATATGATTTTTTCTGCTAAGGTGGTGTTTGACATAGATATTTTAATTGATAATATTAATATACATTATATAGATGAGGGAGAGGGTCAGCCGGTTTTGCTGCTGCACGGTTGGGGCTCTTCTGTTGACGCTTGGCGTGGCATTATTAGTTCACTTAAAGGTGTTTGCAGATTTATTGCCCTTGATTTCCCGGGTTGTGGCCAAAGCGGAATGCCGGAAGCGCCTTTAACAATTGACGATTATGCTAACCTTATTTTAGAATTTTTGAAAGCAATCAATGTTGAAAATCCTGTTATGATTGGTCATTCCCACGGTGGAAGGGTTATAATGAAGCTTTGCGGCGAGGGTTTGCTTAATCCTCCAAAAATTGTATTTGTCGATGCTGCAGGCCTAAAACCTAAAAAGAATTTTAAAAGTCAAATTAAAGTGCGTACTTTTAAAACAGTTAAATTTTTCTTGAAATTGCCTGTCGTCAAAAAATATACTGCTGACACGCTCACAAAAGCCCGTGCGCATTTCGGCTCTTCAGACTACAACAATGCACCCGAGGTCATGCGCAAAACACTTGTTAATTTGCTTAATTATGATTTGACCGGCATTGCTGGTAATACCGTGAAAAACATTAAATGCCCTACTCTGCTGATTTGGGGCGACAAAGACACCGCAACACCTTTGTATATGGCGCACAAACTTGAGGAATTAATTCCTGATACAGGTCTTTGCGTATTAAAAGACACGGGACATTTTTCGTTCATCCAAAAGCCGTATGAAGCAGTCGCAATTTTGAAAAGCTTTCTGTCTTATACTAATTCCAATTAAAAAGTGACCAAGATTTGCGAGGATTTTGTTTGTGAGACAAGGCGGAGGACGAAGGCGGGCTATCGCCCGCCGAGAACGACAACGCAGTCTCGCAAACAAAAGACCGCGAAGATTGGTTGATTTTTATTTGGAATTAGTATTAATATAAATATATTGTAGGGTTGCACTTGTGTGCGTCAGGAATCAACGAATTCGGGCGAATATAGAATCCGCCCCTACGATAATTTAAAATATAAGGGGTTTTACCTTTGGATATTGTTCTATATATAAGTGTGGGTGTTATTGCTGCCAGTGGCCTGTTTGCATTGTGCCGGCAGCTTCAAATGCTTCAGCAAAGTTCCTATTACCCGTCACGCTATTGGGGTTGGTTAAAGGGTGCAATTCGGGTTAGAACCAACTTGGCACTTATGGGCTTTTTGCTTTTTATTGGGTCTGCTTGGCCAAGCACAACTTATAATCGGTGCGTTATTTTTGTGCTTGCCGCTCTTTCGTTGATAAGAATTAAATTGTGCTTTTCTGACCGCAGGAAATCGATAAAAAAGCTTGTATTTACCGACAGAATCAAACGCACATTTGTCGCTGCCGCTGTTTTTTTAGCTGCTCTTATAACTGTGGGAATACTTTTGGGTGAGAGTTCCCTTGATCAAAATTCCATCGTCAATGCTGGATTTTTACAGTATATTTTGTTTACAATCTGCGCATTTTTCAGTTTTATTGCTCCTGCCACCTGCCTCGTTGCGTGGGCAATCACATATCCGATTGAGCAAATGGGTGCCCGTTGGTATGTTAACGATGCGAAAAAGATTTTGAAAAACATGCCTGATTTAAAGGTAATCGGTGTCACCGGAAGTTACGGTAAAACCAGCACAAAATTTATTTTGGGCAGAATTCTCAACGAAAAATTCAATGTTGTGGTAACGCCAGAAAGCTTCAACACTCCTATGGGTGTTGTGAGAACGGTTCGTGACAAAATTCAGCCTCAAACACAGATTTTCATTGCCGAAATGGGTGCCAAAAACAAAGGTGACATCAAAGAGATCTGCGAAATTGCAGACCCGACGATAGGAATCATCACATCGGTGGGGCCTCAGCATCTTGACACATTCGGAAATATTGAAACAATTACTTCCACAAAGTTTGAGCTTGCCGATTGGTGCCAAAATAAAAACGGTAAGGTTTTCCTTAATGCGGACAATGAGATTATCAAAGCCCGAAGTGCAAACTACAATAGTGTTTTATACGGCACAACTGAAACTTGCGACTGCCGAGCTGAAAATATTGTTTACGGTCCAAGCGGACTGTCTTTTAACATCATAAGCGGCAATTCGGAATTCAAGGTTTCAACAAAGCTTCTGGGAGTTCACAACGCTCTCAACATCACTGCGGCGGCCGCTGTAGCGTTGGATTTAGGTGTCTCCTGCGACGATATAGCATTTGCCGTATCTCAGCTCAAGCCAGTTAATCATCGCTTGGAAATGAAATCCTACCTCGGTGGAAGCACTTTGATTGACGATGCCTATAACGCAAATCCCGAAGGCTGTCTGGAAGCTGTTAGAATACTCGGCAGTTTCGGGGATATGAAAAAAATCATCGTCACACCCGGTCTTGTGGAGCTTGGGGAAAAGGAATATGAATGCAATCGCCGTTTGGGTGAAGAGGCTGCTATTTATGCCGATATAATCATTTTGGTTGGGCCAAAACGTGCTGTTCCGATTGCAGAGGGTGTTAAATCCCGAGGATTTAATGAAGAAAATCTTCACATTGTGCAAAGCTTTGCCGAGGCTCGCAAGTTATTTACGCCAATGTGCGATAATAATACTGTTATAATTTTTGAAAATGATTTGCCGGACAATTACGCCGGTTAATTCTTATAGGAGTTGTTGGTTATGAAAACAAATGTCGCGGTGTTTTTGGGTTGTATGTCTGTTGAACATGAAATTTCAATTATTTCGGCAGTTCAGGCTATGCACAGCATGGATACAAACAAATATGAAATCATTCCAATTTACGTTACCAAACAGGGTGAGTTTTTGAGCGGCGACGTTTTGAAGAATATTGAAGAGTTCAAGGATTTAGCCGCTTTAAAAGAGAAATGCCATCCTGTGTCGCTTGTGAAAGCAAACGGCAGGGTTTTGATGAAATATCTTGACAATAAAATGTTCAAAAGACAAATGGACATAGAAATCAATGTGGGATTCCCTATCGTTCACGGAACAAACTGTGAAGATGGAACCATTCAAGGCTATTTGGAAATGCTAGGTCTGCCATATGTCGGTTGCGATGTTTTAGCCTCCGCTTTGGGAATGGATAAAGTTATTTTCAAAACTGTGCTAACTGCTGCCGATGTGCCTGTTTTGCCATGTGTTTCCTTTACTGCAAGGGAATTTTCGGCAAATCATGATACTATCATTAACCAAATCGAGAATCAAATAGGGTATCCTATTATTATTAAACCCGCAAACTTAGGCTCGAGTGTGGGGATTTCAAAGGTTGAAAACAGAGCCGAACTCGGAGAGGCAATTTGTCTTGCTTGTTCCTTTGCCGGAAAGGTTTTGGCAGAGCGCGCCGTAACCGCACTTCGTGAAATCAACTGTTCTGTTTTAGGCGATGTTGATAATTGCGAAGCCTCACAGTTGGAAGAACCGATTATGACTGATAAAATCTTGTCATACGATGATAAATACCGTAGCGGAAGCAAGGGTAAAAGCAGTGAGGGCTCAAAAGGAATGGCCTCCTTGAGCCGTAAACTTCCTGCCGATTTGCCACAGAGTAAGGCTGAGGAAATCAAAGAAATTGCAAAGAAAGCATTTGTCGCCATGTCGGGCAGCGGCGTTTGCAGAATCGACTTTATAATGGACACCGCCGATAATGACAAAGTATACGTCAACGAAGCAAACACAATTCCCGGTTCACTCTCCTTTTATCTATGGGAGGCATCAGGCATTAAATATACCGAGCTGTTAGACCGACTTATCCAGCTGGCATTCAAGCGTGAAAGAAACCGTGATAACATAATGTTTACAATGGACAGCAACATTCTTTCAACAAAAAGCTTTGGCTTTAAAGGGTCCAAAAATTAGCATTGGTGGAACAATAAGTCATTATAATTCCACCAATTTATTCTGAAATAATTAGTATTGGTGGAACAAATAATGACAACACTTCTTATAAATTTATTTGTCAAAGACAAAAATGAGCTCGGAAACCCGGCGGTTCGTGGAAAAATCGGCAACATTGGCGCATTTGTGGGTATTTTCTGCAATATATTTCTGTTTGTAATTAAATTTATTGCCGGTACGCTGGCAGGTTCTGTGTCATTAGTTGTCGACGCTTTCAACAACTTGTCCGACATTGGTTCATCTGTGGTAACCCTTATTGGATTCAAGATTTCCAACAAACCTGCTGACAGCGAGCATCCGTTTGGCCATGGCAGAATGGAATATATGTCTGCCACCGGTGTTTCGCTTTTAATTATAATGGTCGGTGTGGAATTGTTTAAAACCTCACTTGACAAAGTTCTGCACCCGGAAGCATTAACAATCAGCTTACTCACATTTATAGTGCTTGTTATTTCAATATGCATTAAACTTTGGATGGCATTTTTCAATCGAAATCTTGGCGGTATTATCAACTCATCTGCTTTGAAAGCAACATCTCTTGACTCGTTGAGCGACTGTGTTGCCACCTCGGCAGTTTTAATTTCAATGATCATTGCAAAAATATTTGAAGTTAATATTGACCCTTATGTTGGTATAGCAGTTGCCGTATTCATCATTTATTCGGGTGCCCGCAATGCCAAAGAAACTCTCGATCCGCTGCTTGGAATGCCGACCGATGACAATATTGTCAAGGAAATTGAAAATTACGTTCTTTCCTACGATGATTTTGTCGGCGTTCATGATTTAATTGTTCATAACTACGGTCCGGGTCGCAGTTTCGCCTCACTTCATGTTGAGGTTCCTATGGATATAGATATCGTGCGTTGCCATGAACAAATTGATTTGTGTGAACGCTATATTCTGGA
>JAQVYP010000048.1 GCA_029004655.1 Oscillospiraceae bacterium
ACTTATAATGGTATGCAGGCACTTTTGGACTGTTTGACAGTGACGGCAGATGATAAACTCACAAATCTGATTGCGGAACTACGCTCTATAAAAACTGAATATCAAACAGACAAAATAGTAAAAGCACAGCGCATTGCCGAAAAAGCTTTTTTGGAAATTTTGAGTTTCATCAAACCGGGTGTGACCGAAAAACGCATTGCGGCAGAGCTTGAATATCTAATGAAGCTTGGAGGCTCGGAGCAAGCATCCTTTGAAACAATTGCCATTAGCGGAGTCAGATCATCCATGCCTCATGGCGTCCCTACTGATAATGTGGTTCAATCAGGCGATTTTGTAACTATGGATTTCGGTGCAGTTGTGAATGGCTATCATAGCGATATGACACGCACAATTGCGGTAGGCTCGGCAACTGACGAAATGAAGAATGTTTACGATACTGTGTTGGCCGCTCAGCTGAATGCATTGCAGACAGTTAAAGCAGGGGTAAAATGCAGCGACGTTGATAATGCCGCGCGAAGTGTTTTCCAAAAAGTAGATTTAGGAAAATATTTCACTCACAGCACCGGTCACGGAGTCGGACTTGAAATTCATGAACAGCCAAATTTGTCATCAAAAAATAATTTTCGGCTAAAACCTAACCAAATTATCACTATCGAACCCGGCGTATATATTGAGGGCAGATTTGGTGTAAGAATAGAAGATATGGTAAGTGTTACTGAAAACGGATGTAGTAATCTGACAAATTGCGAAAAAAGTTTAATAATCGTATGATAATTAGTAAATTTTACTTGAAATAAACGGGTAAATGATATAATATTATTGTAGCATAATTATTGGAGGTATAAATATATGATTAGTGCCGGCGAATTTAGAAACGGCGTAACGTTTGAAATGGATGGAAACGTTTTTCAAATTATTGAATTTCAGCATGTTAAACCTGGTAAGGGCGCAGCATTTGTTCGTACCAAAATCAGAAACGTAATAGCAGGATCTGTTATTGAGAAAACCTTTAATCCAACAGAAAAATTTCCGACCGCATATATTGAGCGCAGAGAAATGGAATATTCATATTCAGACGGTGGACTTTACTACTTTATGGATCAGGAATCTTTTGAGCTTGTTCCAATCAATGAAAGCGATCTCGACGATAGCTTTAAGTTCGTCAAAGAAAACATGCTATGCAAAGTGTTGTCTTATAAGGGCAAGGTTTTTGGCGTTGAACCTCCAACATTTGTTGAACTTTTGATCACACAAACCGATCCCGGATTTAAAGGCGATACAGCTACCAATGCAACTAAACCTGCAACTCTTGAAACCGGTTGTGAAATTCGCGTACCGCTCTTCATCGATGAAGGCGATAGAATTAAGATTGACACAAGAACCGGCGAATACATGGAGCGTGCATAATTAATTTAAAAAGGATAATATTATATATATCCTAAATGTTGTATTCGGCTTGACCGAAGAAAAGGAGAGAAATATGACTATTTCAGAAAAAGTTTCTTACATCAAAGGCTTGGCCGACGGCTTAGTACTCGACGACAACAAGGAAGGTAAAGTTCTAAAATCAATTATTGATGTCTTGGACGATATCTCTATTTCTATTGCTGAAATAGAAGACGGATGTGCAGAAATCTGCGAGCAACTCGATGCTGTCGATGAAGATCTTTCAACTTTGGAAGATGATTTCTACGAGGAAGACGAGTGTTGCTGTGATGACGACGAGTGCTGCTGCGAAGACGATTGTTATGAAATCGAATGTCCTACTTGTAACGATGTAATCTATCTCGATGAAGATATGATTGACGAAGGCGGAATTAAGTGCCCTAACTGCGGAACAAATCTTGAATTCGATTTTGATGATTGCAAATGTGATGATGATGACTGTGCATGCGGTTGCTGCCAAAATGATGCCGAAGACAAAGAATAGTTTTAAAGTGCAATGAATGCAGCGCCCGCTTTACTCTGTAAGGTGAGGCGCTGTTTTTTCTATCCGGATTGACGTCGTTTTATTTTATACTAATACTAATTCCAAATAAAAATCAACCAATCTTCGCGGTCTTTTGTTTGCGAGACTGCGTTGTCGTTCTCGGCGGGCGATAGCCCGCCTACGTCCTCCGCCTTATCTCACAAACAAAATCCTCGCAAATCTTGGTCACTTTTTAATTGGAATTAGTATAATATTATGTTTAAATGCGTATTTTTTTATTACTGTTATTTATGATTTGTTTTAAATAAAACTTTTAAATTGGAGACTAAGAAATGGAAGTCTTGGAATACAGTTTACAGTATTCGATCCTCAAAACTGATGATATTAAAAATGTGACCGCAGTAATTGTTGCTGCCGGTTCGTCAAATAGAATGGGCGGGGTCAATAAGCAATTTTTGGCACTCAATGGTATACCAGTTGTTGCAAGAACTTTGATTGCTTTTCAAAATTGTGATTATATTTCAAAAATTATTGTTGTTTGTAAACCTGAGGATGCAAATAAAATTCAAAATTTATCAATTAAATATCATATTGATAAATTGGCAGATATCACAGACGGAGGAACTTCACGAGCACAATCTGTTCTTAACGGTGTTTTAAGAGTGGACAGTAATTGCAACATATTGCTGATTCATGACGGTGCGCGGCCACTTGTAAGTAATGAAGTTATTGAACGGGTTGTAAATGCCACTGCAAAACACGGCGCTGCTACCTGTGCGGTACCTATGAAGGATACAGTTAAAGTGGTTAATGAAGATGGTATTGTTGTCAGCACACCGAACCGCCTGAGCATGGTTGCTGTTCAAACTCCTCAAGGGTTCAAAATCGATTTATATAAAATAGCGGCAGAAAAAGCAGGCCAGGACATAGATAAATTCAGTGATGACTGTTCGCTGGTTGAAAGTGCTGGTAACAGTGTATGCACGGTGCTCGGCGACTATAAAAACATAAAAATCACAACTGCCGAGGACATATGTATTGCAACGGCTTTATTAAAGGAGAATGAACAATGCGAATAGGCCATGGTTATGATGTTCATAGGTTCTCAGAGGACCGCAAACTGATTTTGGGTGGCGTTACCATACCTTTCCTACAGGGTCTGCTGGGGCATTCAGATGCCGATGTGTTGATTCATGCAATTTGTGATGCTCTTTTGGGCGCGGCCGCACTGGGCGACATTGGAAAACATTTTCCCGATAATGATAATACCTATAAAAATATTGACAGTGGAATATTATTAAAACAAGTTTGCGAAATACTCTACAAAAATGGCTACGAAATTTCCAATATCGATTCTACAATTATTGCGCAGGCACCTAAACTTGCACCATACATCGACCAAATGAGAAGCAATTTGGCCAGGATATGCAAAGTCGATTGCTCGCAGGTTAATGTAAAAGCAACAACCGAGGAACATCTTGGCTTTACAGGTCATATGGAAGGCATTGCGGCACATGCAGTTTGTTTAATTAATAAGTAATAATGACTTCACCTCTTGGCATAAATTGTCTTAAGAGGAGTGATTTCATGGTTGCTGTCAGTATTAAATTAAGTAAAAGAAAAATCTCTGTAATAGCATTATGCATTGCTTTAGTTGGCTTGATTGCTTTTTCTGTTTTTGGAGGATTTTATGGTAATTCTTCGGCAGTAAATGTAGGCTATGACGAAAATAATATAATAGATTATATAAAAAGTTTTGGATGGGAAATTGACGAGACTTCAGGGGAAGGTAACGATGTGTTAATCCCAAGCGAGTTTAATGATGTTTATAAGCAATATAATGCTTTACAATTATCGCAAGGCTTTGATTTAACAAAGTATAGGGGATTAACAGTAACAAGATATACCTACAACGTAACAAATTACCCTGATTATCCGAAAAATGTAAAGATAAATTTGCTGGTTTATGAGGGACGGGTTATAGGCGGAGATATTTGCAGTATTTCGCTCGACGGGTTTATCGTTGCATTTAAATAGCAGGGTGGAATATCCTGTGTGTACGCCTTAAATCAGAGTATTCGGGCGGATATGGAATCCGCCCCTACATGTGCGCCCGAAATTCAAATATTAAGGAGGTGGTTAGTTGCCAACAGATAGACTAGACAAATTCATTTCTTCTCAAAGTGGAATTTCAAGAAAGGAATCCAGAATTGCAATCAAGCAAGGCAAAGTGACTGTAAATCGGATGATTTGTACCGACCCGCAAACAAAAGTTGATCCGCAGACTTGTAAAATAAGCCTAGACAATGTGCTGTTCAACTATAAAAAGAATGTCTACATAATGCTTAATAAGCCCAAAGGGGTTTTGTCTGCAAGTATGGATAAAAACCGAGAAACTGTTGTCAGCCTGGTTAATGATGAGCAGTATAAAAACAGGAATCTGTTTCCGGTGGGCAGACTTGATAAGGATACGACGGGATTTCTGATTATTACTGATGATGGTGATTTTGCACATAAGGTTATTTCTCCTAAAAGCAAAATTGAAAAGAAATATCTTGTTACTGTTGAAGGTAAAATTGATGTTTCAACAATGCGGAAATTTGCGTTGGGAATTACGCTGGCAGACGGCACCGCTTGCCTGCCGGCCAAACTTAACATCCTTAATAACTCAACAGACAAATCAGTCGCTGAAGTTACAATAATGGAGGGAAAATATCATCAAATTAAAAGGATGTTTGGCATGGTAGATCTGCCCGTTGTTGAACTTAGCCGTTTGAGCATTGGAAGGCTAAAATTGGACAAGACCTTAAGAGAGGGCGAATATCGGGAAATGGAAATTTTTGAAATTCAGACTATTTTGCATACAAGACAATGACTTGTCAATTATTTCAATTGTTTTTGTGTATTATTCATTATTCCGCAACTTTTGATGTACAAATTACATAAACACATAAAAATATCTTTGGACAATAAACGGATAGAAAAAAGTTTTTGTGTCTGTTATAATCAATGTATGTTAGAGCAAATAATGCTTTAAAGAATTAGGAGGAAGTTTTTTTATGGCTAATCTTTCTTTGCGTAATATTACTAAAAAATACCCGGGTGGCGTTTTGGCTGTTTCAGATTTTAATCTTGAAATTGCTGATAAAGAATTTATCATTCTTGTTGGACCATCTGGCTGTGGTAAATCAACAACACTTCGAATGATTGCTGGACTTGAAGAAATCAGCGGAGGAGAATTATACATCGGTGACAAATTAGTTAATGATGTAGCCCCAAAGGATAGAGATATCGCAATGGTTTTCCAAAACTATGCTCTTTATCCTCATATGACAGTTTATGATAACATGGCTTTCGGTCTCAAACTGCGTAAAACTCCAAAAGATGAGATTAAGCGCCGCGTTGAGGAAGCTGCCCGCATACTTGACATCACTCATTTGCTACAGCGTAAACCTGCTGCTCTTTCAGGTGGTCAACGTCAGCGTGTTGCTTTGGGACGTGCTATTGTTCGTGAACCAAAGGTTTTCTTGCTAGATGAGCCTCTTTCAAACTTGGATGCTAAACTTCGTGCACAGATGCGTACCGAGATTTCAAAGCTTCACTTAAGATTGGGAACAACATTCGTTTATGTTACCCATGACCAGACAGAAGCTATGACGATGGGTACTCGTATAGTTGTTATGAAGGACGGACTTATTCAACAGGTTGATACTCCACAACATCTTTATGAGCTTCCTTGCAATGAATTCGTTGCAAGCTTTATCGGATCACCTCAAATGAACTTCATCGATGCAAAGCTTTTACAGGAAGATGGAGTGTTTTATGCAGAGTTTGGCTCTGAGGATACAAAGACACGTGCCGGAGTTAAATATAAGATTAAGTTACCTGCATCAAAGAACCACAAAGACTGTTTAGTTCCTTATATCGATAAAGAAATTATTTTCGGTATTCGTCCTGAGCATGTTCATGATGAAGAAGAACTTATTGCTAAATTCCCAGATGGAATTATTGAAGCAAATGTCGAAGTTACTGAACTTATGGGTGCAGAAAAATATCTGTACACAGTTTGCGAAGGTCAGAACATAAACGGTCGTGTTGCACCTACTTCAAAGGCTCGTGCCGGAGATGTTATTAAGATCGCTTTGGATCCAAATAAGGTTCATATCTTTGATAAACAAACCGAGCTTACAGTTACTAATTAATTATTATTTAGACCCACGTATAAGCGTGGGTCTAATTATTGCACATTAAGTTTACATAATACCACATTTTGTAATATTTTTGTAACAAATTTATGTTTTTTTTAATATATACTTGAAAAAGTTTGAAAAATTGTGTAATATAAAGAATATCTAGATTAAAACTATAACTATATAGCGGTATAAAGGGGATAATTATATGTCTAATAGACTTTTCCAAGGTATTATTCATCAAATGAAAGATGCTATTGACCGTACAGTAGGTGTTATTGATGAAAATTATACGGTAATTGCTTGCAGCGAACTTGGACGAATCGGTGAAGCTCATGAATTAATGGTTTCCGGATCGACATCGAGTACAGACGTTTTTGTAAGGGGTCAGTATACGTATAAGCCGTTTGGGACACCTCAACATCCGGAGTATACGTTGTTTGTTGAAGGCAATGATCCCCAGGCGTCAAAATATGCTGCAATTTTATCTATATCCTTGTCTAACATTAAGTTCTATTATGATGAAAAGTATGATAGAAGTAATTTTATTAAAAATATTATTCTCGACAATATTTTGCCGGGTGATATATATCTTAAAGCTCGTGAGCTTCGCTTTAACAGCGATGTTTCCAGAACTGTTTTGTTGATTCGTGTTGTTTCAAATAACGATGTGTCTGTTTATGACGTAATTCAAAATCTTTTCCCTGATAAGAGCAAAGATTTTATCATTAATATCAGTGAAAATGATATTGCTCTTGTAAAGGAAACAAAGGGAAGTATTGATTCTAAAGATCTCGAAAATTTGGCTAGCTCAATTTCGGACACGCTGTCGGGCGAGTTCTATACTCATGCTATAATTGGCATCGGCACTACTGTTGAAGGACTTAAGGATCTTGCAAAATCGTTTAAAGAAGCTCAAATTGCTTTGGAAGTCGGTAAAGTATTTGACACCGAAAAAACTATTGTAAGCTATGACAACCTAGGGATAGCACGCTTGATTTATCAATTGCCTACTACACTTTGTGAAACATACCTTCATGAAGTATTTAAGCGTGGTTCAATCGAAAGCTTGGATCAAGAAACACTTTTCACAATTCAAAAGTTTTTTGAAAACAATCTTAATGTTTCTGAAACATCAAGAAAGTTGTTTGTTCACAGAAACACATTGGTTTATCGTATTGAAAAAATCAAGAAGATAACAGGTCTTGATTTACGCGAATTCGACCATGCAATAGTGTTTAAAATTGCACTTATGGTAAAGAAATATTTGAAAGCTAATCCTGTTAAGTATTAATGAAAAGGCGTGAGTAAAATAGACACCCAAATAATACAACAGCAGGCAGTAGCACCGCATCAAATTCCCTTGATCGAGTTTAAGGGTGTTTCAAAAACATATTTAAGCGGTACGAACGCCTTGACTGATATTAATATAAAAATTAATAAGGGTGAATTTGTTTTTGTTGTAGGCGCATCAGGCGCAGGCAAAAGCACATTTATGAAACTTATTATGCGTGAGGAAAAGCCAAACACAGGCGATATTATCGTCAATGGCTATCATCTTCACACGATGTCTCGGAAACAAGTTCCAATGCTTCGAAGAACAATGGGCATTGTTTTCCAAGATTTCAGACTAATTCCCACTTTAAATGTATTTGACAACGTTGCATTTGCAATGCATGTTGTCGGCGCCGGCAGCCGAGAAATTCGCAAAAGAGTTTCAAACGCATTGAATATGGTCGGACTTGGTCACAAAGCAAGGTCTATGCCTTCTCAATTGTCCGGTGGCGAACAACAACGTGTCGGTCTCGCAAGGGCGCTTGTAAACAAACCTAACCTTATCATTGCGGACGAGCCTACTGGCAACGTTGACCCTAATATGTCTTATGAAATTGTTGAACTATTAACGGAAATAAACCGTCGTGGCACAACAGTTTTGATGGTAACTCATGAACACCAGTTGGTGAGAGATTTTGCTCAACGTGTTATCATGATTGAAAAAGGAAGAATAATTGCAGACAATTCGGATGGAGGGCTAATATGAAACTGAGAAGTTTTAAGCACCTCCTTGGCGGAGGTCTAAAAAATATTTGGGCAAATAAATTAATGTCAGTTGCATCTGTCGGCATTCTTATTGCCTGTATGTCTATTATCGGACTTGCATACATACTCACAGAAAATGTTAACAAAACATTGGGAGAAATTGAGCAGCAGAATGTTGTGATGGTATATTTCAATGATATAAATTCTGTACGCTATGGCGGAGCTGAGAAGCTCAGCACAGGTTCAAATATTTCTGCTGCATCAGATTCTTCAACAGCTGTCAGCAGCACCGGTGCAGAATCATCTGTTGATTCATCAACTACAAATGTAGTTGATCCAAATGAAATATCCGACGAAGACTATTTAATTCACACCGAGCAGGAAGCTTTGGCTTTATGTGAAAAGATTCGTTCAGTTCCTAATGTGGCATCTGCTGAATTTGTGTCAAGCGAAGCTGGCCTTGAAAAAATCAAACAAAATATGCTTTCCGAGCAGTCAGAGTACTTTTCGTTTCTTGATGGGGACAACCCTCTTTCCTGCGGCGCAAAGGTCACGATGACAGATTTGTCTTTATTCGATGAAACATTGGCTAATATTCAAGCTATTGATGGTGTCGATACAATTCAATCACAAGGTGATATTGCTGCAAAAATCACATCAATTAAAAATGGTGTCCAAATTGCTGCATGGTGGATAATAGGAATTTTATTTATAATTTCGCTCGTAATTGTGTCCAACACAATTCGTGTTACAATGTATAACCGTAAGCTTGAAATCAGCATTATGAAAGCGGTTGGAGCGACAGACTGGTATATAAGAATCCCGTTCCTTGTTGAAGGTGTAACATTAGGTTTGGTTTCGGCGCTTTTCACCACAGGTTTGCTGTATTTTATTTATCAAGCAGTTGTCGGAACCATGAAAAATGCATTGAGCATTAGTCAGGTTATCCCTTATTCTAATTTTGCATGGTTACTTTTTGGCATTTTTGCGGTAATCGGAGTCGTTTCAGGTTTCTTGAGCAGTTTGGTCATTATAGGTAAATACCTTAGGAAAGAAGGCAGTGAATTCCGTGCAATATAGAAAATTCATAAAAGTATTTTTTTCTTTAATATTAGTTGTTGCTATTGTCGCACAGCCTACGATTTCATATATGAATGTATCTGCTAAAGTATTAGCAGATCAGACTGACAATATAAACGAGGCAAAAGAAGAAGGCAAACAGATTGAGGCCGCTCTTAAAGCTTTAAAGAAAAAAGAAGCAGAAAAAACGGCTATCGAAGAACAACTTAAAAAGCAGATTGCAAATACACAATATTTAATATCTTTATATACAAATCAAATCAGTGGTTTTGAAAATGAGATCTCAGCAAAAGAGGCTGAGATTAGTAAAAAAAATGCAGAACTTGAAAACACAAAATATTCATTTAAACAGCGTTTACGTTCGATATATATGAGTGGTGGCGACATAACTGCTATTTCAATGTTAATGAGCTCGGATGATTTTGCGGATTTGCTTTCACGTGCAGAATTAACAAAAAGCGTCTCTGCTTATGACAATGCCTTAATGGAGAAGATTGTTAATACAATTTCTGCAATTGATAAGTCGAAGGCTGAAATCAAAACTAAAAAGGCTGATAAGCAAAAAGTTTTAGACGAACAATCTGCTGTGCAAGCGAAATTGGATGATCAGTTTAAAGAAGTAAGCGGATCTAAAAAAACAATTAGTAATCAAATTGATGAAAAAGAAGCAGATAAAAAGCAAAATAATGCTGATTTAATAAAATTTCAAAATGAACAAGATGCTTATTTGGATTCGTTAATTCCTAAGAATGATACCAGTAATATTAAGTATGATGGAAGTATGTTCCGATGGCCGGTGCCTAGTTGTTACAACATAACTTCTGGTTTTGGATCCAGATGGGGTACAATACATAGAGGCATTGATATTTCAAATGGTTCAATTTATGGTAAGCAGGTAGTCGCTGCGGCAGATGGTGTAGTTATTAACTCATATAACAGTTGTTCTCATGATTATCCTAAGAACGGTTCATGCGGCTGCGGTGGCGGATACGGAAATAATGTTGTGATAAATCATGGTTCAAAAGACGGCAACTCTTATGTAACACTTTATGGCCATTTAAGAGCTACTGCGGTTAGAAGTGGTCAGTCAGTTAAAAAAGGTCAAGTAATTGGATATGTAGGTTGTACCGGCTATTCTACCGGAAAACATTTGCATTTTGAAATTCGTGTAAATGGAGCAGCTCGTAATCCAATGAATTATTTCAATTAAAGCAATGAGGGGGGCTTAAACGGAGATGTCTGTTTAAGTCTCCTTTTTTATTAAAAGGCAAAATTTGGTCAGAATGAGGCTCTGTTTATGAAAAAGACAATCAGTATTAAAACCTTTTGGGCAGTTTTGATTACCGCAATTATAACTGCAATATGTGTAACACTCGTATTTTCACAATTGCTGTCGGTAGGCGTTTTTAATGGAAGCACATTATCTCTTATAGCAAAGATGTCTTCAATAAAAGCCTTAGTTAAATCTGATTATTATGGAGAGTATGATGAAGATGCATCGACAGACAACGCCATCAGTGGATATATTGACGGATTAGACGACAAATATGCTGATTATTTTACTGCAAAAGAGGCGACAGAATATTCTGATAGTTTAAAAGGGACGAATCAGGGTATAGGAATTAATATTATTAAGCACCCTGTGAACGGCACAATGTATATTTTCAAAGTCCATAAAGATAGCCCC
>JAQVYP010000049.1:0-7986 GCA_029004655.1 Oscillospiraceae bacterium
GCTCCCTGGCTTACTTTAACTTCTAAGATAGTTCCGGGCATTGGTGATTTTATTACTTCGCCACCGGCTGAAACAACCGGTGAAGCAGGTGCAGCAATGGGTGCTGAAGCAACAACAGGCGTTGGCACACTTTGCGCTGCAACCTCTGTGGTTTTTATAATATTAGCCTTGCCTCTTTCAACTTCAACATCATACTCTTTGTCATTTATTTTGACTGTATATATCATGAAATCATCTCCAAATAATTTTTCAATCCTTAGCTTTAATAGATTTAAAACATAATTCCTCTAAAGGAATACCCGAATCATCGCTTACAATTGCCATAATCATGGCGGCTGTGCGTTCGTCTACATTGTGCAGCTTGAGTTCGCCACAGGACATTTCAGGTCCATTTTCCACTGCAAGCACCGGCTCGGATGCTGGCGTTGCATTGAGATCTTTCTTGCCATTTTTTGCAATCAAACCAACCAAAAATGAAAATAATTTAATTATAAGGCTTAGTATGATAAGCACCGAAAAAACAACAGAAATATTAAACAGTGCATACGGAAGACTTTCAAGTATGGTCATATTTTTTCCTCCTGTTTCTTTGTTATTGTATAAGAAACGATTTGAGTTTCGCTTTCTTCTCTTTGCTTGAAGAACTTTTCTGCAATCTGTGGGAATGCAATATATGAAAGAACATCCTCATCATTGCGCGCACGGCTTCCAAGTTCTTGCTTAGCTTTTTCAAATACAGGCTCTAATGTGTCTGCAAAACGTGTGGTAATTGGCTTTTCGTCTCCTAATACTTTTTTAATAAGATCCTCATTAATTTTTCCGGGAGATGTTCCGTATTCACCCTTTAAGTAGGATTTTATTTCTTTGGATATGTTTTTATACCGCTCACCGGCTAAAACATTGGCAACTGCCTGAACTCCGACCATTTGACTCATTGGTGTTACAAGAGGGGGATACCCGAGATCCTTTCTAACCTCTGGAATTTCAGCAAGAACTTCATCAAGTCTGTCAATTGAATTTTGTGCCTTTAGCTGAGAAATAAGGTTAGAAAGCATTCCGCCCGGAACCTGATAAATCAATGCGTCTGTCTCAGTTCCCATAACAAAAGCATCCATCAAGCCGGATGAAATATATTTATTTTTCAAAGGTTTAAAGAAATCATTAATATCTTTAAGAACCTTATCATTAAGTCCGGTTATATATCCCATTTGCTGTAGAGCATAATTAAGAGATTCGGTGGCTGGTTGAGAGGTGCCGCCAGAGAAAGAGGAAATAGCGGAATCAATACCGTCGCATCCTGCCTCAATTGCTTTCATATAGGTTATTGGGCCTAAGCCTGTGGTGGAATGAGTATGAAGATACACAGGAACTTTTACACTGCTTTTTAGTGCTTTAATTAAATCATAAGCGTCCTTTGGACCCATGATTCCAGCCATATCCTTAATACAAATGGAGTTTACATGTAGGTCTTCAAGTTGTTTGCCCATGGCTGCATATTTTTCCAAATTGTGAATTGGGCTAGTGGTGTAGCTGATACAGCCCTGCACATGAGCACCTTGCTTAAGGGCTTCATCAACTGCGACTTCAATGTTTCTGAAATCGTTCAATGCGTCAAATATGCGAAAAATATCAATTCCATTTTGCGCAGCGTGAGCAACGAAGCTTCTTACAACATCATCAGGATAATGCTTATAGCCAAGAATGTTTTGCCCTCTTAAAAGCATTTGTAACTTAGTGTTTTTAACTTTGGCTTTGATTTTTCTTAGTCTTTCCCATGGATCTTCGTTTAGATAGCGCAAGCAAGAATCAAAGGTTGCACCGCCCCAACACTCAAGAGAATAATATCCGGCTTTATCCAAGGTTTCTAATATTCCCTCAAAATCAGAAAAGGGCATACGAGTGGCAATCAAAGATTGGTTAGCATCTCGCAACACTGTCTCTGTAAAATTTACTTTCATATATACCAAACTCCTTAATTATAATATTGTTACCAAAAAAGTGGACGACTTCATAAAAAGCCTTCCACTATCTAAGCTTAAAATTGGGGACATTTACCTGACTAATTGTAAACTTTGTTATTTAATTAACATTATTTTACCTCAATCATGCCAATAAATCAACACTTTGTTAAATTATTTTATAATTCTTTGTATATTAATTATTTTTTAAGAAGGATGCTAACATTATTGTATGTTAATAGAGGTATTAAATTTATAAGCATTTAATTATTATTTAGTGCATTATTTGCTTGCCTTTATGACTTTTTGATTGGCTTTACGATATTCGCTTGGAGTTATACCCAATTGAATAATAAATTGACGATTAAACGAGCGAATATTGTTATATCCTACGCTATCCGCGATTTCTGATATGTTTTTTGTGGTACTTTTCAGTTGCTGAGCTGCATCTTGTATGCGAAGCTCATTTATGTAATCGCTGAAGCTGATTTTAATTTTTTCATTAAATATACGAGATATGTAAAATTTGCTGATATATAATTCTTCGGATATTTTTTCAAGACTTATGTCCGATGAATAGTTATTATCACAATACAGCAAAACAGTTTGTGTAGTTGAAAGACAGATAGAGTCTAGCTCGGTAAACTCCAATAAATCAAAAAGCTTGCTTAGTAATACAAGCATATAACCCCTCTCTAATGTATTCTTATAGTAATTTTTTCCGTTATGATGTATAAAAACGAGCTTGAAAAGTTCCTTAATTTCATCACCTGCATTATTTATTACAGGATTTACAGGTACTTTGAAATTGAAAATATTTTTAAATTCGGGAAAATCATCAGGAGAATATATTAATATATAGCTTTTATTAGTTGTACTTTTTTCATTTCTATAGCTATGTATTTGGTTCGGAAAGGCAATCATAGCATCACCTGCGTTTAAAGTATAACTACTTGAGCCTATCGTAACATCAGTCACTCCAGCTTCCACATATACCAGTTCGATATGATGATGTAAATGCATGGAACAACCGGCACGGTTATACATAACTTGATTTTTACCCATTTTATTTTCATAAATAAGCATATATTGTACCTTCTTAAAACATAGCAATATTTGTCTATATTTTGATATCTATTTGTATTGTATATTATCATAGGAAATCTTAAAATTCAAGTAAAGAAATTTATGAATGCTATATAAAGGGGAGTTATAAATGAAAAAGTTTCCGGTTGCATTGCAATTGTATTCTGTCAGGGATTTTCTGAGCAATGATTTTGAGGGTACAATCCAGAAAATCAAAGATATGGGATATGATGGTGTCGAATTTGCTGGCACTTACGGCAAGACTGCAGAAGAGGTAAAATCCATTTGTCAAAAAATCGGAGTAACTGCTATTTCTGCTCATGTTGCTTTTAATGAAATGATGCAGGATCCAGAAAATATTATGAAGTATTACAGCGAAATCGGCTGTAAATATATTGTTATTCCATACCTTACTGAGGAATATCGCCCCGGTTCCTCAAAATTTAACGAAGTTATTGAGGGCGCAAAAGTCTTGGGAGAGGCTGCAAAGAAACACGGCATGAAGCTTCTTTATCATAACCACGACTTTGAATTCAAAAAAATTGATGGCGAGTATGCACTTGATATTCTTTATAACAAAGTTTCTGCAGACTTACTTCAAACAGAACTTGATACATGCTGGGTTAATGTCGGCGGAGAAAATCCTACCGAATATGTTAAAAAATATGCCGGCAGAGCACCGGTGCTTCATTTAAAAGATTTTATTGGTCAAAAATCAGATAAAATGTATGCTTTGATTGGTCTTGATGACACTAACGATACTAAGAATACAGCTGTTGCTTTTGAATTCCGTCCGGTTGGACAGGGCTTGCAGGATTTTGTCAGCATTTTAAATGCTGCAAAATATGCTGAAACTGAATGGATTGTTGTTGAACAAGATAGCCCAAGTTGCGGAAACACATCAATGGAATGTGCCAAAATGAGCATTGATTATCTTAAAACTATAAATAAATAATTCAAGGGGGATAATAATATGTCTGATGAAGTATTAAACCAGTTTACTCCGGAAAAAGAAGAAGATAAAATTGACACAAGCAAGGTATTAAAAGTCGGTATTATCGGCACAGGTTGGATTGCAGAATCCTATGCAAAAGTAATGCAAAAAATGCTTGATGCAAAAATTGTTGCTGCGGCAGATTTAATTCCAGGTAAAGCCGAAAAGTTTATGGAGAAATTTGGCTTTGAGGGTGTTCGCTTCTATCCTAATGATAAAGCAATGATTGATGCTGAGAATTTGGATGCTGTTTTTGTCTGTACATACAATACTCAACACGCACCATGCGCTATTTATGCTTTGGAGCATGGAGTTAATGTTTTGCTTGAAAAACCATTTACTGTTACACTTGATGAAGCTTCAGAGATTATGAAAGCTGAAAAGAAGAGCGGTAAGCTTCTATCACTCGGTTTCCAGCCTCGTATGGACGAAAACATGAAAATGATTAAAAAGATTGTTGAATCTGGTGAGCTTGGAAAGGTATATTATATTCAAACCGGTGGCGGACGTCGTCGTGGAATACCTAACAGCACATTTATCGAGCAAAAAACTGCCGGAATTGGCGCCTTAGGGGATATTGGCTGTTATTCACTCGATATGGTTCTTAATGCTATTGGTTATCCAAAGCCATTAACAGTATCAGGCTATAAGTCTGCATTTTTTGGAACAAATCCAAAGTACAACAATCCGGCTGATGCAGCAAGATTCAATGTTGATGATTTTGCAGCTGCTTTTATTCGTTTGGAAGGCGACATTATTCTGGATTTCCGAATTGCATGGGCAATGCATATTGACTCTCCCGGAGATACTATCATAATGGGTAAAGAGGGAGCGTTGAGAATTCCGTCAACTGATTGCTGGAACGGAACAGTTGGTGGCCCAATGACACTTTATAAAGACGTTGCAGGCAAACAAACTTCTACCGTTATTCCGCTTTCTCCTCAAGGTGATTCGTTTGGCGGCTTGTTTGACAAAAAGATTCGCTCTTTCTTTGATGCTATCAAAACCGGTGGAGTGGCACCTGTTCCCAGCTCGCAAATCATTTATAATCAGGCAATTATTGACGGCATTGTAAAATCTGCTGAATTAGGTCATGAAATTAATGTTGTAATTCCTGAAATATAAATCTATAAAACATAAAACAGCTAATCAGCCTTATTAAAAGGTCGATTAGCTGTTTTTTTATTTTGATAGCAGTTATTATTAGATAGAATAAGAAGTTGGACATTTAATTTTCCCACTACTTCAAATGAAGTATATTATACCTAAAGGTGGCCGCTAAAAATTCTCGCACGAAAATTCTTTTATAAAGCATACAATATTAATCAGCACCATATATATTCTTAATAAAGCCTCCGATATTGCACTAACAGATGGTTAAAATAAGCTTAACCTCAATTGCCATAAAAATGGAATATTATTTGTGCGATTATATAGGTGTTTGTCCGAAATTTAAAGAGGTAATATTCTATCGTAATAATGAAAAGATGTGAAAACATGAAAATAACAACTCGAGCAAGCGGAATATTATTACCTATTTTTAGTTTACCGTCAAATTATGGAATAGGCACCTTTGGCAAAGAAGCTTTCGACTTTGTTGATGTGCTTAATAAGTCAAAACAAAAATATTGGCAGATTCTACCTCTTTGCCCAACGAGTTTTGGCGATTCGCCGTATCAGTCATTTTCAACTTTTGCGGGAAATCCGTATTTTATCGATTTAGATTTGTTAATAGAAAAAAATCTAATCACTAAAGAGCAATGCGATTCTTTGGATTTTGGAAGCAACGAGGAATATATCGATTATGAAAAAATGTATTGCGCCAGATATTCTATTTTAAGGATAGCCTATAATAATTCTCATCACAAGCAAGCAAGGGAATATACTTCTTTTGTTGAGCAAAATGGAGAATGGCTAAATAATTATTGCTTGTACATGGCACTAAAGCAAAGGTTTAACGGCGCCTCGTGGCTTGAGTGGGACAAGGATATAAAGCTTCGAAAACCAAATGAAATGGAAAAATACAGAATCGAGCTTGCAGAGGAAATTGATTTTCACTCTTTTTTGCAATACTGCTTTTTCGAGCAGTGGTTTGCCCTGAAAAAATATGCAAACCAAAACGGCGTTAAAATAATAGGAGACTTGCCTATCTATGTCGCGATGGATAGCGCAGATGCTTGGGCTAATCCTGAGCTTTTTCAATTCGATGAGATGCTGCGACCCAAAATGGTGGCAGGAGTACCACCCGACTGCTTTTCACAACTAGGTCAGCTTTGGGGAAATCCTCTGTATGATTGGAAAATTAACAAAAGTGAAAAATACAATTGGTGGATTAGAAGAATCGGTGCGGTTGCAAAACTTTATGATAAAGTAAGGATTGACCATTTTAGAGGATTTGCCGAATATTGGGCGATTCCTTTTGATAATGCAGATGCGAGAAATGGCATATGGTGTAAAGGACCGGGCTATGATTTGTTTAAGGAAGTTAAGAAAAAGCTCGGAGATGTGGATATTATAGCGGAGGATTTAGGTGTTCAAACACATGGCTTAAAAATTTTACTAAAAAAATGCGGATATCCCGGAATGAAAGTATTACAGTTCGGTTTTAGCAACATGCAAGACAGCGAGCATTTACCACACAACTATACCAAAAATTGTATTGCTTATACAGGAACGCACGACAACACAACAACATTTGATTGGTATGATAATCTTATGCCTGATGACAAAATGTTTGCAAATATATATTGCAGAATTTCGTCCGATAATCCTATTTTAGATATAATTAAAACGGTCTTTGGAAGCGTTGCAAACTTAGTTATTATTCCATTTCATGATTTTCTTCAATTAGGCGCTGAGGCTCGAATCAACACTCCGGCAACTATAGGGGAAAACTGGAAGTGGAGATTTAAAAAAGGTCAAATCTCTGATTTTACACAAAATGAGCTCGCAAAGCTTACAAATATTTATTTTAGAGACTAAATTTAGCTTTTAAATAATTATAATATGTGATTTAAGAGTGGACAGGCACAGTAAAATTAACAGTAGGGAACTCGCTATATTCATTTTTGTAAACTTTTACCCTTGACAAACTGAAATAGATTGTGTAAAATCTAATTAAGAATAGATTGCACACAATCTTTTTGCTTAAAGGAGAAAAGTAATATAAATGATAAAATGTAAAGAATCACATTCAATAAATGATGAATTGGAAATAAAAAAATTCAGCTCAAAGATTAATAATAAAATAAAGTCGAGTGAATCGTGCTTAAAATGTCTTGAAAAACCGAAATCAAATGAATCAATTGTTGATAATTTTAAATCAAAGGAATCAAGTGAAATATCTATCAATGCGCTGTGTTTTGAAGAATTGAACTCAAAAAATGTTGAAGAGTATAAAATATTAAGCCAAAAATGTCCTTATCTTTCAGCTTGCTACTCTGCGGGGCAACTGCTTATGTGGAAGGATTTTTACAATGCATCGATTGGTTTAATAAGCGGCTGTGTGATTGTTAAAGTTACAATTAACAAAAAAGAGCAATTTTTATACCCATATGCCTATGAGGAAAATGCTGATATCAACGCAGCTTTGACCTCAATCGAAAAATATGCTGCTAAAAACTATATTCCCTTGATGTTCTTTGCGGTTCCGCGTAGCGAACTTTCTTTTATTACAGCACGATATACAAATGCTTCTTTTTCTGTAAACAGAAATGCGAGTGATTATATTTATCTTAGCAGTGATTTGCAAAATTTTGTTGGAAAGAAATATTCAGGACAGCGAAACCATATCAATAAATTCAAAAAACTCTATCCAAATGCTGTTTTTAGAGAAGTGAACGATCAGGATTTTGAAAATAAAAAGCTTGAGAAGTTCTGGGAAAAGTTTGAAAACGGCTTTAATAAATCACAGCTTGTAGCTAAGATTGAACTTAATAATTCTAAAAC
>JAQVYP010000049.1:8086-10665 GCA_029004655.1 Oscillospiraceae bacterium
GGCAACTTTATCGGCGAAGCGGTGATCTGTGAGTTTGATTTCAGAGGAAGTGCAAACCTCGGTATCCGACTTCTTCCCGCATACACAGGAAAAGGATTTGGCAAAGAAGCTTTTTCTGCTTTAGCGGACTATGCAATATATGTACTTGGACTCAGCACAGTTACTGCTTATTGCTTCAAACAAAATATTTCCTCTTTTCATATGTTGTCTTCTTGTATGACACTTGTCAAAGAAGATGAAAAGTATTATTACTTCAAAAAAACAATATAAAATTGAAGAAACAGAGGAGATACATATGAATTATGATAAATTGAAACTGAAGAATCAATTGTGCTTTCCGCTATATGCTTGTTCGAAGGAAGTTGTTAGACGGTACAAACCATTTCTTGATGAATTAGATCTCACCTATACTCAATATATAACAATGATGGTTATGTGGGAACAAAAGATTATAACTGTCAAAGAACTTGGCAAATTTTTATATTTGGATTCCGGAACATTGACACCGGTGCTAATGAAGCTTGAAAATAAAGGCTATATTGAGCGTATCAAAAATCGAATCGATGGACGTGTACTTGATTTAAAGCTAACACATACTGGTGAAGAATTAATGGAAAAAGCAGTGAATATACCGGAACAGATAGTTAAATGTGTTCCATTAGATGAAGCTGATGCGAATAAGTTATACGAAATACTTTATCATATTTTAGACTCAAGATAATTAAAAACCAGTTTGTCAACGATATTTTTGACTTGCAAGAAAAAGGTTTTGAACATTCAAAATGATTCTTAGTTTAAAATCAGCTGTTACTAATAATTAACATAATTATTTTTCGGATGCATAACTACAAAGTAAGTTTGATTATTTAGTAAACAAATTTAAAAATCGGCTTGACATATCTCTAGTATATGTTGTATAATTTTTACATGGAATATATTATTAATTTTATTAAAGATTTGTGTCTTGTTATTTAAATATTTGAAGGGAGGTAGTAATGTGAAAAAATACTATGATTCACCGCATATACTCGTGGAGGCTTTGATTCAGGAGTCGTCCTATGCTCTTTGCAGTGACATCGGCAACGGCATCGTTGATCTGGATCCATCAAACGAAGATACCGCAACAGCAAGCCAAATTTTTGGAAACTAATATTATTCTACGGAGGGATATAAATAATGTCAAAATTAAAAAAAATCGTGGCAGTTGCACTATGTTTCATAATGATTTTCAGCTTTAGTGTTGTTGCAAATGCAGCAGACCCTGATTCTGCTAACCTTACAACAAGCTATGATGATAACGGGCAATACCTTCTAGTTACTATAAGCACTACAAATCCACTTGCGGGAATTCAGGGCACATTTACATATAATAATACTACTGCGGTTAATCTCTTATATCAGGATACAGTATTTGTTAATCCAGAAAATACAGCAGATAATAGTATTAACTACAGTGCAGGTTCAGTTCGTTTTGTTTTGCTTGGAGATGTTACTAACGGCACAAAAAATTGGGCGACATTTAAATTTGAAGTTAAGGAAACTGCTAATGTTACATTTAGCTTAGAAAATGTTACAGCTTGTGATGTAGGCGAGACTCTTATTACCCAAGCAATTAACGGAGCCTCTATCAAAGTTTCTGTTGAAGCTCTTGTAACTCTTGGTGCGCAGATTCGTAATACATCAACAGACGCATCAACGGATCTTCGATTTGGCAGTAAATTGGTGCGTAGCATTGATGGCGTTGTTGAAAATATTGTTGTTGATGGAATACCATATAAAGCAACGGCATGCGGCTATCTTGTTGCAGCAACAAATAGGATTACTAACCCTGACGATGGTTCAGTTGCGAAAATGACTGTTGAACTCGCAAACGAACAAAATTCGCCTATTATAAATATACATGCCACGAAATGTATTCTTTCAAATGATACGTACTTCATTTATACTTTAGTTGTTACAGGAATAACAGCAAAACAAAAACCCTTAAATATATGCGTAACGCCTTATGTTGCTTATGTTGACAACGGAGTATTAAAATATTTTTATGGTGAACAGATTACGAAAAGTGCAAATAGTGTTGCAGCAAGTGCATACAAATAAATAGATTTGGTGATTAAATGAAAAGACTAGCTGCTTTACTAATTGTTGTAGTTATAATATTTGCATTTGCCGGATGTTCTAAGAAAACCACAGGTAATACTTTTACTTCGTCTGATGCAACAAGTGATAATATCGTTTCTTATGGAATGCCCGATGTAGCGAGCGAAGTAGGCGATACAGTTATTGATATTAATGAATTGCTTTTCGATTCCAGCTCAACCAGTGTTGGCAGTCCTAATTCGCAAACTGATACTTCCTCTAATGATGAGACAGGTAACGATAGTTCAAAAATTGCTGAAACAAGCGATACTGATTCGAACACAAGTATACCACCCAATACGTCGCAGCTTGAAGGCAAACCGGATACCGCTTCCGGATTTACAAGTGGTTGGATTAAATAATTTTATTGTCTATAGTTAAAGCTTTTATTTTACTTACATAAAATAGGTGGTTATTATTACACAATACAACAAGCGCTT
>JAQVYP010000050.1 GCA_029004655.1 Oscillospiraceae bacterium
AACTTACGATCCATCCAAATGGAGAAAATATAATACTAACGTTAGTAAAAGTGGTAGCAACTTTTCGTTTATTATGGATAATGATGGAGTTTCAATAACAAATGGTATCTTATCTATGCAACGAGGTTCTTGGAGTAAAATATTATTAGACCCAACCAATGGTATTAAAATACAAAAAAACACAGGAACTGCGGGTTCGCCAACTTGGTCAGACCAATTTTATGCCGATGCATCTGGAAATCTTATATTAACGGGCACAATTTATGCTAATGCGGGTAATATCGGAGGTTGGAATATAAATAGCAACTATCTGTTAAACGGAGCAACCAGTTCATACATAGTTGGTATGAGTAGTTCTGTATCAGCAGGAGATATATCATTTTGGGCGGGTTCTACATATGCCAATAGAGCAAGTGCTCCCTTTCGAGTAACAAATAATGGAAGTTTGTATGCTACTAATGGTATGTTTACAGGGGTAGTTAATGCGACAAGCGGAAATATAACGGGGAAATTGTTGTTTGGTGGTAATAGTAATTTTTATATTGATGGTTCAAGTGGAGCTCCTTATAGAATATATATGTATGGTAGCAACGACAGTTCATTTATAGTAGATAATTATGGTAACGTTTCTGCCAATGGATTTTTTAGCGACAACATGAGTGCAAATAAAATTACAATAACACCATACATAGGTTCACCATATCCACTTGGATATTTACATAAAGCAAATGATTTAGATGGATTGACATTATCAACAAACGTCAACACAGACCTTAATCTTGTAGCCAATAGAGTTTTGAGAATTAGAAATAACGCTGCCTATGGAACAATACTAATAGGAGATAATAATATTGCTAAAACAATTATAATTGGCACTACTGGCGGCAACACGGAAATACGAATGTACGGACGTATATTTATGAATGGCATATTATCTTCAGAATAAAGGAGAAAGTAAAATGATAACAATAAACGATATTAAATTAATAAACGGCAAACGGGTTTCACAACAAGAAGAAACAGGTACACAAATCGAGGACTTGCGTGAACTCGCCAATCGAGCGCAACAGTACGCTTCAGATCTTGAAATGTACAAACGTAACATGATTGACAATAATGAAATAGTAGAAAGACTTGAAAAATCACGTTCAAGATTTTTAGCGGCTGTTTCTTTTGCAATGGTATATGAAAATGAATCTAATGGGGGTAGTGAAGTTTGAAAATGTTAGCTTTTAAGGCAGTTATGTCTTATAACGCTTTAGCAAAGTTAAAAAATATACAAGTAGATTCATTTAACAAATACCGTTGTATAAGGCTTTTAATCAACGCTTTTGAAGCCGAGTTTAAAATTTATGCAGAACGAGAGCAAGAACTTGTAAAATTATATGTCAAGCATGATTCAGACGGTAATCCTGTAATATACAATGGACAGCCAAAATTTAAAAGTCTTGCTGATGAGGTAAGATATGTAAAAGAAAAAGCTGAAATGAACGAGGAAGAACTTGATTTTAATATTGAGCCATTAGAGCTTACAGGAGATGAGGTTAGCCAAATAGGTTTGACATTTAACGATATAGAGATACTCGAAGGTATTGTTAACATAAAATGGAAAGACGGTGGTGCGGATGAAATGTCAGGACATAATCCTTCTTGAAGATATACATCTGATAGAAGGTTCATATAAAAAAATAGAATTTCCTTGTTATGGAGATGATGGCACAATTGTTGATTTAGCCGCTTTAGACGATTACGGATGTACATTTTCATATTACGGTGATGAAAAAGTTACAACATTTGATATAAAAGGAACGATAAAAGAACCAACATATAACATAATGGAAATTGAAATATTAAGTTCTCATACACAAAACATGGGTGATACGGTTCTGACATATTGCCCTTATTTAATTGTGGGAGATAAAACAGTAAAACCAGCATGGGGTAGAATTATCATATATTCGGCTGGTTTGTAGGAGGAAAATATGAGATTGACTATTCCTCAAACAAAAAGTATTGGTATACATATGTGTAAAAGTTTGCAAGAATTGAAAATGCAATCAAAAATAACAGATGTAAGCATAAATATCCAAAAAGCTTCGCTTGACCTTAAAATGAACTTGTTTAATAATATATGCCTTGTTTTGGGTGGATTACCAACTAAGCGAAGAGCAATCTTGGGTGATTATCAAGGCATTATGTTAGGCGATATGTATGACAATACGCTTTACGAATTAACTTGGAGGTGATGATTTGGCAGACAATCGTATAGACCGCACCGAGCATTATGATTTGGCGATTTTCGACCCAAGTCAAATTGGTGTATATTTTGATGATTTTGTAAAATATTTAGCGGGAACTAACAATTCAAATATGAAAGTTATCGACACAACTTTCTACAATTTAACACAACAAATAGCGGGTGTTCATGGAGATAACGCATACGTACATATAAGGTGGGGTACATCGGAAACTCCAGAAGAATTGTTAACAGAACCAGCCGAATTTATAGGTATTTGCACAAATCATCAGCCGGAAGCACCAACAAACTACGAAGCTTACAAATGGTACAAATATAAAGGTGAAGCAGGTGTTGAAATAGGTGAACCTCCAGAGGTAGACCCTTTAAAACGTGTTTGGATTTATCCAGAGGGAACTTCAGCTATAAATGAAATTATAGATGAGCTTATTGAAGAAGCGGAATCGGCTCGTGACGAATCTAAGGAATACGCAGAGAGCATTTACCTATGGCAGCAAGCACCAAATTTAGAAACGATGAACAACGCAATAATACTGCACCCGCCAGTATTAGCAACGATATAGATTAGGGGGAGTTTAATGTCACAAGTAAGAAGGCAGGAGTTCGTTGTATCTCTTGCTGAACACGATGCACATTTAGATAAAATATTAGCAAAAAATGAATTTTTATATGTTAGACAAGAAGATGGCAAATTAAAATTAAAATGCGGAGATGGAAATACTCCTTTGTCAGGGTTAGAATATTCAATAGACATTGGCGTAGCTGAATTAGCCGCAGAGAACGCACAGATAGCAAGGACAGGAGCCGAAACAGCTCGTGACGAAGCCGAACAATACGCTGAAGCGTTAGGTAATGTATATAATAAAAATGAAACTGATGTGTTATTGAATCTCAAAGCTAATAAATTAGTTGATTATGAGCAAGGCAACATTTTAATATCTGACGACACAGGTAATATTTCCGACAGCGGATATCATATAAACGTGCTTAATGATAATTATAAAAGATACGGCGTATCGGGTGTTGGTGGTATGAATCCTACTTTGACACGTTTATGGAATTCTGTTGGTCTTACCGCAAATGCTGGTACAGACACAACTGCGCCTATTAACGATTTTGATGATTTACCGCCATTTAATCGTAAAAAATGCGTTGGATATTGGATAGACGGCGGAGGTAAAGCGAAATTTATTGTACAGGCATATGAGGGTGACCCTGATTTTGCCGAAGACGGAACAAAAGGCGATTATGTAGCTGTTGAGGTTAGTCCTTTTTGGTATTATCAGGATGATTTCTCACAACATAATCCCGAACAGATATCAGGTACGCTTGGCGTTTCGCCAACTCCTGTTCCGGGATGGCAGCCACATAAGATATGTTTAAATGATGATGGTTCTATCCGTCAAAAAACCTATCTGCCCTGCTATGCCTTAGCGCAAAAAGATGGTAAAGCCGTATCGCTTCCCGGGCTTGAAAACGTATTTGGTCATTACAAGGGCTTATGGGATATTGCTCGTACATATGGTGATGTCGAAGCGGCAAAACATGCAATTCTTGAACCTATACATGTCCGACATTATGAGTGGTTATTATTCACAATTGAATATGCAACGACTAATTGTCAATCGGTTATGAATGGTGCAGTAGCTTTGCCGTACAGTAATAGTACAATCTATCAAGCCACAGTAGCAACAATTGGTGAAACGGACAATAATAAATTTATCCTTCCAAATTCAGGTGCTGCTCCATATGTTGTAGGACAGGTTCTTGCCATGGGTGCGGCAGCTTATGACGAAACACATAAGCGAATCATTGTTGCGATTGAAGATTACGATGCTGATAATAAAACGCTTGTTTTTGATGGAGAGGCACTTGACATTCCTGTTGGCTATTGGTCGAACTCCCGTCCGTACAGGACTGGTACATGTAATACTGTGTTAACACCTACTGGTTCGCCAGTTTCTAACACAAATGGTAAATATCCTATGAGATACCGTTATCGTGAAAATATATGGGGTAATCAATATTCCACATGCGGCGATTTGATAGCAAAACGCATAGGTGACGGAACAGAAGAAAATCCTTATTATGTTGAGTGGTACTACTTAATAGACAAGTCGTATTACCCGTCTGCAACGAGCAAACCGGATGAAATAGATTTGGATACAGGTGCATGGGTTAAACAACAACAGAGAAGTGAATATGTTGATGGGTATATAAAACAGATAGCAATGGATAGTCGTTACCCTCACGTTATGACACCAATTATTTCAACAGGTGCGGGTTCAACGACATATTTTTGTGACCGTGTTTATTTGGTTAATACACCTATCGTCCGAGCCGTCCGGCTCGGTGGTTCCCTGAACTCTGGTGCTTCTGCGGGCGTTCTTCTCTTCCTCGCTCGCCACGCTCCGTCTTCCTCGCCTTGGCATTTCGGAGGCGGGCTTTATTTTCTCCAATAGGGGGTTTAAAAGGGGGGTACGCCCCCTTTAGTTATATAAAAACATAATATTTTCGGGATTGTATGTGCTTGCCGTCCGGCTCGGTGGTAACCTGAACAATGGTGCTAATGCGGGCGTTCTTATCTTCAACGCTAACAACGCTCCGTCTAACTCGAATTGGAATTACGGAGGCGGGATTTTTCCCCGGTATTCAGTTATGGTAGGTTAATGTGACTCCTACCTAAGCAAAAAAAGCAAATACATTGCACATACTTTTCCGTGGTTGTAAACAACTAAAATTATCTGACTGGAACGGCTTAGTAATTTATTGAAAAGCCGTATGGATTTAAAAGAATATAATGAAAAGATATAAAGAGTTATGGCAAAAATTTTGTTCCTATGATAACGCTATTTTAGCGATTACTAATGGAGTGAAATATAAGAAAACAAACCGAAGTGTTGTCCGTAGGTTAGGCGATGGTAAGGGTGGTCTTGACCCAGACAAAGTACATGAAATGGCAAATAAACTTGTAAAAATAATAGAAGAAGGCTGGCAACCATCACCTTGTAGGCATATAAGCAGAAGGTGCAAGTCAACAGGTAAGGTGCGTGAGATTGATTGTCCTACTTTAACCGACCATTTTATACACTGGATGTTAATTTTAGCAATCAAAGAACCTATGACCAGAGGTATGTATAAGTATTCGTGCGGTAGTATACCCAACAGAGGAATTAACTTTGCTAAGAAGTCTGTTGAAAGATGGGTAAGAAGTACTAAAAGCAAGTGGTTTGTAAAACTTGATATTGTAAAATTTTATCCATCTATTAACAATGATATTTTAAGTTCTTTATTTAGGCGTGTAATAAAAGATGAACGCATGTTGAACGAAATCGACAAAGTTGTTTATATGATTGGTGATGGATTGGCAATAGGAACTTATACAAGTCAATGGTTTGCCAACTTTTATTTACAATCACTCGACCACTTCATTAAGCAAGAGCTGTACAAAACACGGCGTGACAAACGGCTTAACTATGTGAATTATTATTTACGTTATATGGATGATATGTTGCTTATTGGTACAAGTAAACGTGATTTACAAAAAGCAATTAAGGCTATTAGTGCAAAACTTAAAGAAAACTTTGGTCTTGAAATTAAAATTTCGTGGGAGATAAAAGATATTGATAAATATTCAATTGATATTATCGGTTATCGCTTTTATAGAACTCACACGATATTACGAAAGCGAATATTTTTACGGACAAAACGCTTGGCTAAGAAAATACATAAAATAAAGAAAAACAGAGGCGTAATCAATCTGCATAACGCACAGGCTATGATGAGTTTGATAGGTTGGGCAAGCCACTGCAATAATAAGAAGTTTTATAATAAATACATAAAGCCTAATGTAAATTTAAATGAGTTGAAAGGTGTGATTAGTTATGAGAGCAAAAAATACAATACTTCCTGAAAGCCTCGTTGAAATCGAGGTACGAGGCGATAAGTCGGTAATAATGATTTGGAATGGCTATTATTACAGCATTACGAACGACAATGATGTTTTGGAATACGAATATGACATATATTTGCTTGAGGTAAATTCGAGAACAGATTTAAAAACGGCAGTTATGAATAATTTTGACGATTGGTATGTTAAAGCCAAAAATGCCGAAATAGACAGGCTTGCTTATGATATACGAGAAAAGCGTAAAAAGCTATTAGATGAAAGTGATTATCTTGTAACAACGGATTACCCGTTAGCGCATGAAAAATTAATAGCTGTGCAAGAATACAGACAAGCTTTAAGAGATATTCCAGAACAGGATGGATTTCCGTATGATGTCGTGTTTCCAAAGTTAGAGATATAAAATGAAAGGATTGATTAAATGGCTGATAAAGTGGGTGTGCTATACATACCCGATGCAAACGGTAAACTTACACCTATACCTGCTCTTGTAGGTGCAAGAGGAGCAACGTTCACACCCTCCATTGACGAAAACGGAATTATCTCATGGACGAACGATAAAGGGTTAGAAAACCCTGCTCCGCAAAATATAACAGGAGCGACAGGGGGGCAAGGTGAAAAGGGCGAACAGGGGGACAACGGTTTAACCGCTTATGAGGTGGCTGTTGTGAATGGCTATGTTGGCACAGAAGCGGAATGGCTTGAATCGCTTAAAGGTAAAGATGGTCAAGATGGTGCTGATGGTCAAGACGGCAAAGATGGTAAGAGTTTTGTTGTCATAGCACATTATGACACGTTGGCTGAGTTGACAACCTCCGTGCCGTTTCCGAACATAGGTGACATGTATGCCATAGGAACGACGATACCATACGATATCTACATATATGACAGCGTGCTTGACGATTGGAAGTATTACGGCTCAATACAAGGTGCTGACGGTCAAGATGGAGCGGATGGCGAAGATGGCTTTTCGCCTATTGCAAACGTTAGCAAGGTCGGCGACACCGCAACAATATCAATCACAGATAAAAGCGGAAACACAACCGCAACGGTCAAAGATGGCAAGGACGGAACAAACGGCGTTGACGGTAGTAAGGGTGATAAAGGAGATAAGGGAGATAAAGGCGACAAAGGCGACACTGGTGGAAAAGGCGACAAAGGTGATGCTGGTGCAAGCGGAGCAGATGGCGCTGATGGTGTAGATGGAAAGTCAGCGTACGAACAAGCCGTTGATGGCGGTTACGCTGGTACAGAATCGCAATTCAACAGTAATCTCGCTGTTATTAATACTACCACCTCGAACTCACATACGCACGACAATAAAACCGTGCTTGACAACACAACAGCTTCGTACTTAACAGCGGAAAAGATAAAATTGAGCGGTATCGCAACAGGGGCAGACGTTAGTGTCAACGCAGATTGGAACGCTTCGAGCGGTAAAGCACAAATATACAACAAACCAACGATACCCACCAAAACAAGTGATTTAACCAACGATAGTAACTTCATCTCAACGGAAACAGACCCAACCATTCCAAGTTGGGCGAAAGCGGCAAGCAAGCCAAGTTATTCAGCTTCCGAAGTCGGAGCGGTACCTACCACACGAACGGTAAATGGAAAAGCATTGTCATCAAACATAACGCTGACAGCGAATGATTTGGGGGCGGCAAATAAAACCATGGGTATCGTATCAGTAACAACAAATAAAACATTAGCATTAACGGACGCAGAATCATTTCAAGCTGTTTCATCAACAACGGCGAGAACAATAACCGTTCCCGCAAATTCAAGTGTTGCTTTCCCTATTGGTACTGGAATAGAAATAGCAAGGTTCGGAACAGGTACAGTTTTACTTTCGCCTGCTTCAGGAGTTACGCTTTTATATGAGAATAGCAATAGGTATATAGCCAAACAATATAAAAGTGTTGCATTGTTGAAAACGGGTACGAATGAGTGGTTCGTTATAGGGGAGTTGAGTGATTCATGAGAATAAGTAGAAGAATGGCAATAATGTCACAGGGCGGCGAATCAGGCACTCCGATTGGTGATTTAAGCCTTGGAGATAGATTTTATCTCAAGGAGAATGGCACTCCGCAATTATGGCAAGTGGTCGAAAAGACAGATTCGGGTAAATCATTGGTTTTTAGATATTACACTCTTGATTATACAATAGATATTATTGAAACATTTCGCTATAAAAACTTTCAAACATATAATTATTCAGACCTAAGAGATGAAATGTTAGATTTTGAAAATTTACTGGAATCAAAAGTATTAAACAACATTGTTTCTGTATCTAAACAGTACGAATACTACGACCATGATGCAGAAAGATTATATACTGAATCAAATAGCGATAAAATATTTATATGGAATAGCGAAGATTTGCCTTTATATTTTAACACATCTACATTAAGAAGAAAGCAGACAACATCAGGTTCCTCATACGTGGATTGGTGGTTATGGGGCGTTGATTATTATGGAAGTGCAAGTAAATACTACGCTCGTTATTATGTGGGTAGTAATGGTCAATATCAATACAACGAATTTTGGGTTGGTGGGGGTAGCGGCATAAGTGATATAACAGCGTACCCCGTACCTGCTATGTACCTAAACAACACTTTAAAAGTTGAAGTGCTGTAAACAAACAACCAGGAGTGATTAAATGCAAATAGACATAATAACAGCAGTTACCTTTTTAAGTATTTAAACAATACTTTAAAAGTTGAAACACTTTAATCAAACAAAGACAGGTGGTGTTTTAAATATATACAATAACGATGAGCAATAAAAAGACCCTCCATTTAACGACTAATTCAAATATGAGTGTTGGCGAAAACAACGCAGAAAGAATTTGGTTTTTTATACCCACGCAATATGATCGTCATAATTTATCTGACTACATATGTCAGTTAAATATAGTCAACTCTGACGGTGAAGGCGATGTTGTTACTGCCGACTTAACTCAAAATAATGATCGTCCAAATCATTTTGAATTTTATTATGACATACCGAATAAGTTCACAGCAAAAAGTGGTGAGTTATCTTTTTGGCTCAAATTTTTAGATGGCGACAACAACGTTATAATAAATACGGTAGGCGAAGCAAAAATCCCTGTTTACGAACGAAAAGGCATTGAAGAGTCTATTCCCGAGCATGAGTTAAGTTTGCTTGATGAGTGGACTTTAAAAATGGAAGAAAACAACCGTATTTCAGAAGATTATTATAATCAATCAAAAGAAGAGGCAGATAAATCACAAACTTCAAGTATCGCCGCCGAATCGTTCGCTCGTGGTGGTACAAATACCAGACTTGACGAAGATATTGATAATGCTAAATACTACAAAGAACAGGCTCATGGATTTAGAAATGAATCGGAGGGATATAAGGGGCAAGCGGCTGACTCGGCTTATAACGCACAGCAGTCAGAAGTTAATTCTTCTAATTCTGAAATAAATGCGGAAGAGTCAAAAAATACAGCCGTTCAAGCTAAAGTCAGTGCAAAACAATCAGAATTAAACGCTGGTAAATCTGAGATAGAAGCTAAAAAGTCAGAAACTAACGCTGCTGAATCTGAAGATAATGCTAAACAATCGGAAATTAAATCCGCAGAATCAGAGTACAATGCAAGGCAATCTGAAATCAACGCATTTGAAGTTGAAATTAGTGTTAAACAATCCGAGATTAATATTTCTGAAACGGAGATAAGAGTGGGACAAATATCTGTCTTTGTGGAAGATAAAGCAGATGAAATTATTGAAATTGAAGAAAATGTTGTTTTGCTGGCTTCACAAGTGCAGACATTAGCACATGATGTTGAATCAGACAGGATTGAAGTCGAAGATTATAGAGATGAGGTTGAAGAATTTCGTGACGAATCTAAGGAATACGCAGAGAGCATTTACCTATGGCAGCAAGCACCAAATTTAGAAACGATGAACAACGCAATAATACTGCACCCGCCAGTATTAGCAACAATATAAGGGGGTCTACTTATGCCACAGATAAGACGACAAGAATTTGTTGTCACACAAGAAGAACATGATATGCACTCTGAAAAGGTGCTTTTGAAAAATGAATTTTTATATGTAGAGCAAGAAGATGGAAAGTTAAAGCTAAAACATGGTGATGGATTTACACCACTGTCAGCTTTAAATTATTCAATAGATATTGGTGCTGCCGAATTAGCAACACATACAGCAATAAGCATCAAAGAAGATATCGACAGCATACACGAAAACATAATCGACTTAGAACAATCGGCGACAGAATCGGCAACGTCAGCAGGAATAAGCGAAGTCAATTCCAAAGCAAGTGAAACCGCCGCATCCAATTCAGCCGACACCGCTGCCAACAACATCCTAAACGGCGT
>JAQVYP010000051.1:0-7707 GCA_029004655.1 Oscillospiraceae bacterium
GAAAAATATCCTCTAAAATTCTGTTTTCCATATAATCAAGAATTAGTATTAAACATGATTTGCGGTTGAAAGGATGAGTGTTATGGCGAAGGGACCAACCCGAACAATGTGGGTTAGAATGATGATAGTTATGCTTGTGCTTGGCGTTGGAATGCTAGGCGTTACCGGAGTCAGGCTTGCGACAATAATGATTGCGGACAGTGAATTTTATCAAGAAAAAGCAGCAGAGCAACAGTTATACGATACGGTCTTGAGCCCAACTCGGGGAGACATTTATGATCGTAATATGAATACACTTGCAACAAGTGCAACGGTATGGACAGTTTATATCACTCCAAATGATTTTCCGGATATAAGTGATGAAGCTAAAAGAGCTATCGTAAAACAAGATATAGCAAATCATCTGGCTACCATACTTGAACTAAATGTTGACGATGTTCTGGCAATGACAGCAAAATCATCAAGCTATGTAATAGTTAAAAAGCAGGTTGAAAAACCAGAGGCTGATAAAATAAGAGAATACATTTCCACAAGTGAATATGGTGTTGGAAATTATATTGGACTTGATGAAAGTACAAAGAGATATTATCCTAATGATAATCTGGCTTCAGTTTTGATGGGATTTGTTGGTAGTGATAATCAAGGACTCAGCGGACTTGAATCATATTATGATAAAGACCTTACAGGAACATCGGGAAGAGTAGTTGCGGCCAAAAATGCACACGGTGCTGATATGCCATTCAGTTATGAAAAAGTAGTTGACGCAACTGCTGGTAACTCGTTGGTTCTTACCATTGATAAATTCATTCAGTATGTATGCGAAAAAAATCTTGAGCAAGCAATTATTGACAATAAAATAGCAGAGCGTGGCGCGTGTGTAGTAATGAATGTGAATACAGGTGAGATTCTTGCAATGGCGGTTAAAGGTGATTTTGATCCGAATGATCCGTTCACATTGTCAGCGGAAGATAAATCAATTGTAGATACTTTACAAGGTGACGAACGAACTGCCAAATTAAGTGAACTTCGTAACCGCCAATGGAGAAATAAAGCTATTTCGGATACCTATGAACCGGGATCTGTCTTTAAAATTGTAACAGCATCGGCTGCCATAGAGGAAGATGCCGCAAAGCTGACCAGTACATACAATTGCCCGGGATACATTGTTGTGGCAGGAAATAGATATAAGTGTCACAAATTAATAGGTCACGGAACGTTGACACTAACAGGCGCAATGCAGCAGTCATGCAATCCTGCGTTTATCACAATGGGACAGCAACTAGGGGCTACAACATTTTCCAAATACTTTGAAGCGTTCGGACTGACTGAAAAAACAGGGATAGATTTGCCTGGAGAATCAGCTTCAGTTTATCATCGTGTTAATGCTATGGGCCCAACAGAGCTTGCCTCAACGTCATTTGGTCAAACATTTAAAATAACACCTATACAGCTAATAACGGCAGTGTCAGCAGCGGTTAATGGGGGATATTTGGTTCAACCTCATGCTGTAAATGAAATTGTCGACAAAAATGGAAATACTATTAGTAAAGTAGATTCAACAGTAAAAAGACAGGTTATTTCAACTAATACGTCAGAAATAATGCGCCAACTGCTTGAGGCAGTTGTTGATGGCGGCGGCGGTAAAAACGCTTATGTTGCAGGCTACAGAATTGGTGCGAAAACCGGTACATCACAAAAGGTTGCAGAAATGTTGGCAACAGGTAAAGATCGGTTATATATTGGATCTACCGTTGGAGTTGCTCCGATGGATGACCCGGAAATTGCAGTTTTGATGATGCTTGACCAACCACCAATGGGTGCCGCTTATTACGGCGGAACGATTGCTGCTCCGTCAGTTGGACAGATTCTTTCAGAAATTTTGCCATATATGGGATTTGAGCCGCAATACACTGAGAAACAACTTGAAACACTTGCAATTTCTGTTCCGAATGTAGTAGGTAATTCCGTTAGCGTTGCAAAATCAACAGTTACATCTTCCAATCTTAAGTATAAAGTTATTGGTAGTGGAAGCACTGTAATAAGTCAAATGCCGGCATCGACTCAATCGATATATCAGAACGGAGTTGTTGTTTTGTATACGGATGAAACGTCTACAACTTCAATAGCAACAGTTCCGGATTTCACCGGGTTGACAGTTTCGGCCGCAAATAAGTCAGCCGCAAATGCGGGTATTAATATAGAATTCTCGGGAACGGATTTAACAACTTCTGGAGTTGTGGCATATCGACAAGATTATGCGGCAGGACTTGAGGTAGAATCAGGAACAGTTATTACAGTGTATTTCAGAAGTCTGGAAACGGCAGAATAATTAAATTAATTATTAAATATGAATAAGTAATGTGATTATACTTCTTTTGCGATTACCGCGAAGCGAGCTAAGATGCTTGATTTCAGCACCGAAGTGATAATCGCCATATTTATCAGGCTATGAAATTTTAAAACCAAAAATTGGATTAAGACGGAAGAAAAGGAGCTTATCATGAAGCTTTTTGAGTTATTAAAAGAAAAATCCGGTAAATTTGCAGATACAGTAATATCGGGTATTGTTTGTGATTCTCGCAGAGTTAACAAAGGCAGTGCATTTGTTTGCATTGATGGTGTTAATGTTGATGGGCATAAATTCGCTGAATCTGCTAACGAAAAAGGTGCATCGGTCATTATTGTGCAGCGTGACTTAAGGTTAGCAAATCAAATAATAGTTGAAGATACTCGCAAAGTTTATGCCCAGATGTGCGCAGCATGGTTTGGTAATCCTGCAAAGGATCTTAAAATAATCGGTGTTACAGGAACAAACGGTAAAACCTCTGTATCTTATATGCTTAAGGCTATTATCGAAAAAAATGGGTTCAAGTGCGGACTTATCGGAACAATCCAAAACATGATTGGCAATGAGGTTCTGCCCGCAAAAAACACAACACCAAGTGCATATGAACTTAATTCTATGTTTTCACTTATGAAAAGTTCAGGTTGTGAGTATTGTATAATGGAAGTTTCATCACACGCTCTTGACCAAAAACGTGTTTATGGAATAGTGTTCGAAGCCGCCATGTTTACTAATCTTACACAAGATCATTTAGATTATCATAAAACAATGGATAATTATCTAATGGCAAAGCACAAACTGTTTGAATCATGTAAAATAGCTATTTTAAACTATGACGACGAATATTACAAGCAATTAACAGAAGGCCTTAACTGTGAAATTAAAACCTATTCAGCGCTAAGTGATGAATCAACATATACCGCTAAAAATATTGTTTATAAACCGGATGGTGTGGATTTTGAATTTGTAGGTTTCGGCTTAATTAGCCGTGTCAAGATGTTGACAGGCGGCAAATTTACAGTTTACAATGCAATGTGTGCTGCTTCTTGTGCAGTTGAACTTGGCTTTTCAATCTCCAGTGTTGTCAGTGCCCTCGGGGAATTATGCGGAGTAAAGGGCAGGGTAGAGGTTGTACCGAACGATAGAGATTTTACAATAATTATTGACTATGCTCACACACCCGACGGACTTGAAAATATCCTTAAAACTTTTAAGGCTTGCGAAAAAAATCGGCTTATTGTTGTTTTTGGATGTGGTGGCGACAGGGACCGCACAAAGCGCCCGAAAATGGGAGCTATTGCAGCACGTTTGGCGGATTTTTGTATAGTGACAAGTGATAATCCACGAAGCGAAGAGCCTGATGAAATAATCAAAGATATTTTGCAGGGCATGAAAGATTATAAAACGCCGTATAAGGTAATATCAAATCGTATAGAAGCAATTAAATTTGCAGTTGCCAATGCCGAGAGCGGTGATATAATTATATTGGCCGGCAAAGGCCATGAAACATATCAAGTTTTAAAGAACGGAACTATTCATCTTGATGAACGAGAAGTTGTTGCCGAGGCACTAAAACTATTATCCAACTAAAATCTTACATCTTTACGGCCTTTTTTGCACCGGGCTTCGTTCTTATCCTTGTCTGACATCAGCCTGTCTGCGTCCTCGGTCTTACCTACACAAAAAATCCTCGGAAAGTTTAGCAATCTTTAGTCTGATATTAGTTTAGTAATTTGAAATAATAATGTTTGTTGTTTATTAACGGCGGATTGGAGCATAAAATGCAGGGATTGATACCTTTATTTGCGGCCGTGTTTGGCTTTTTAATCAGTTTGATTTTGGGCTATCCTTTAATACCTATGTTGAGAAAACTAAAGTTTGGTCAAACTATTCGTGATATTGGGCCGGCTTGGCATAAGTCAAAAGAAGGGACTCCTACAATGGGCGGCGTTATTATAATAGCCGGCGTTGTAATCTCTATGGTATTATCATTCATGGTTTCATCTTTTACCGGGAGTGGGCTAATTAACGAATCAAGCAATTCAATGAAAATGACATTCCTTTTTTCCGGTATCGGTCTTGCTTTGGGCATGGGAATGATTGGCTTCTTGGATGACTATATAAAGGTTGTCAAAAAGCGAAACTTAGGACTTACAGCACGTCAAAAAACATTTCTTCAATTGTTTGTATCTGCGGCATACCTTACAAGTTTGGCTCTGGGTGGTATGACAACAACATGGTTTCCTTTTATTGGGGATATTAACGTAATGCATTCTTTTGGCTTATTATTTTGGCCGATTGCATTATTGTTTATATTCGGATTTACAAATGCAGTTAATCTTACCGATGGAATTGACGGCCTTGCATCATCAGTGACAATGGTAGTTTGCTGCGGTTTTATGCTTGCGGCAGGCCTGTTAGATTTTGCAGGAATCAATACACTTGCTGCAGCGACTGCAGGTGCGTGTATAGGCTTTTTGATTTGGAACGCACATCCTGCAAAAGTATTTATGGGGGACACCGGTTCTCTGTTCTTAGGTGGAACGGTTGTAGCACTTGCATTTGGCATAGGTCGACCTATTCTGCTTATTTTTGCAGGTATAATATATCTGATAGAAGCATTTTCAGTTATTTTGCAGGTTGCATATTATAAAAGAACTAAGAAAAGATTATTTAAAATGAGTCCTTTGCATCATCACTTTGAACTTAGCGATTGGGGCGAAGAAAAAATAGTAATTGTTTTCTCTTTTGTAACACTTATTGGATGTATTTTGGCTCTGTTACCAATAGTTCTAAGATGGTAGTTTTTTCTGGGAGGATGAATTAATGCAAAAACTCCAAACAGCTAGATCGTCGGCTGCTTCAAAACCTAAATATCGACTTGTGCAAAAGGGGAAGATGGATATAACCTTCTTTGCTCTTTTAATCATAATTTTAACGATCGGGCTTATTATGCTTTTTTCGTCTAGTTATGCATACGCATATACGTATTATGGCGACAGCTATAAGTTTATAAAAAAGCAGTTTGTGCTTGCTGTTGTCGGTATTATTTTGATGATGATTACTTCTAAAATCGATTATCATCAATATCGGAAATTTGCATGGGTTATATACGCTGTTGCAGTGGTGTTGCTTGTCGTCTTATTGATTTTGCCACCGATGATTTCAGGGGTTGAATATAAACGTTGGTTCATTTTAGGACCAATAAATTTTCAACCGTCCGAAGTTGCTAAATTTGCGATAGTGCTTTTGTTTGCACATTTAATTTCACTTAACTATAAAAACATGGAAAAGTTTTCTTTTGGCGTTTTGTTCTTAGGCGGGTTGCTCGGAGTAGTATGCCTTCTTGTGGTTTTGGAGCCGCACCTTTCGGCAACACTATTGGTTTTCTCTATTGGCATTGTAATGATGATTGTTGGCGGTATAAAACGCCGATATATATTAACCGGTATTATTGGAGGCATCTGCATTGGCGCGATAGCTATTTTGTCAGGTGTTGTAAGCTACGGCTCAAGCAGAATTCAAAACTGGTTGAATCCGTGGTTAGACCCAAAGGGAGATGGTTACCAAACCATTCAATCCCTTTTATCAATAGGCTCTGGCGGATTCTTGGGACGAGGACTTGGTCAGTCAAGGCAAAAATATTTGTGGGTACCGGAGCCGCATAACGATTTTATCTTTGCAATTGTTTGCGAAGAACTTGGTTATATAGGCGCAATGTTGATAATATTGCTGTTTTGCCTTTTAGTTTGGCGTGGATTTGTTATTGCAATGCGTGCACCGGATAAATTCGGCTCACTGTTGGTATTGGGATTAACATTTCAAGTTGGTATTCAGGCGGCTCTTAATATATTGGTTGTAACAAATACAATACCTAACACAGGTATAAGTTTGCCGTTTTTCAGCTATGGCGGAACATCACTCATGATACTGCTTGCAGAAATGGGAATTGTGTTATCTGTTTCACGATGTTCAACCCTTCAAAAACCATAGTCATACTAATCTTAATTAAAAAGCGTCCAAAGATTGGATGATTTTTATTCGGGATTAGTATTAGAGAGGATCAGATGTAATGCATATACTTTTTGCCGGAGGCGGAACTGCTGGTCATATTAATCCCGCACTTGCGGTTGCAGGATATATCAAAGAACATAACAGAGATGCAAAAATCAGCTATATCGGTACAAAGAACGGTTTGGAAAGTCGCCTTGTGCCGAATGATGGATATGATTTTTATACAATAGACGTTGCAGGATTTCAGAGAAAAATTACATTAAAAAATGTGAAAAGAAATATATCTGCTGCTTGCAAAGCTGTCACTTCATCAATAGCGGCAAAAAAGCTTTTAAAAGAGCTGAAACCGGATGTTGTTGTGGGAACCGGTGGATATGTTAGTGGGCCTGTATTGCGAGAAGCAGCTAAACTGGGAATAAAAACGGCAATTCATGAACAGAATGCTTTTCCGGGTGTTACAACAAAAATGCTGGCACCTAGGGTTAACAGGGTTATGCTTGCAATGCCTGCTGCCAAAAAACATCTAAAACTAGATAAAGAACCGATTATTACAGGAAATCCTATCAGGCAAACGCTAATTATTGTCAATCGAGATAACGCCAGAAAACAGCTTGGATTGGATAACAGGCCAATGATTTTATCGTTTGGCGGAAGCTTGGGTGCTCGGCCGATTAACGAAGCGGTTGCAGGACTCATCGAATGGCATCAAAACAGCGGTAAATACTATCATTATCACGGCACGGGAAAATCCGGTGTGGAAAAAATGAATCAAATGCTAAAAGATATCAATTTTAACTTTGATAATAGTATGATTCATGTAACAGAGTATATCAATAATATGGATGTGCTTTTGGCTGCAGCAGATTTGGTGATTTGCAGAGCAGGCGCTATAACGCTTGGGGAATTACAGGTGTGTGGCAAGGCATCCATTCTTATACCGTCACCTTATGTTGCGGAAAACCATCAATACCATAACGCGATGTCACTAGTGGCTTGCGGTGCGGCAGAAATTATTGAAGAGAAAGATTTAAGGAGTGAGGCACTAATATCAAAGGTTAAGCAGCTTTTGAACGACTCGTCCAGAATAAATCAAATGTCTCAAAATGCCAAAAAACATGCAATTGTTGATTCAAATAAGCGAATATATGATGTAATAATGGATTTGATAAAAGAATAGTGAAAATCACACATTTTAATATATAGCATAGTATGAACTGAAAAGGCAGTGCTAAATTTTATCGCTGTCTTTTGCTGCTTAAAGGAGTGCATACTATGTCTAATATAATTATTGAAGGCGGAAACAGGCTTGAAGGCGAAATAGTGATTGGCGGTGCCAAAAACAGCACATT
>JAQVYP010000051.1:7807-10532 GCA_029004655.1 Oscillospiraceae bacterium
CGCGGCGATTTGTTAATCAAAAATATTGTCAAAGAACATTTAATACCGGTGCTTTCAAGCTTCGAAACTTCAGGGTGTAAACTTAAATATTATAAAAATGCCCTAAGAATAAAAGCAGATCAGCGGTTAAAACGCATCGAGAAAATTAATACGCTTGCTTATCCGGGCTTTCCTACGGATGCAGGTCCGCCGATAATGGCTATGACAACTGTTGCAGATGGAACTTCTATGTTTGTTGAAAATATTTTTGATAATAGATTTAAGGTTGTTGATGAGCTTAAAAGACTGGGTGCTAAGGTCGATGTTGTTGGCAGAGTTGCTGTTGTGGAAGGAGTTAAATCTCTTTCCGGCGCAGCAGTAATGTCAACGGATTTAAGAGGCGGCGCAGCGTTGGTTATTGCCGGTCTTGCGGCACATGGTCAAACAGTTATTGGCGCGGTTAATCATATAGACCGTGGTTATGAATCAATTGAAAAAGTTTTAAGTAATGTAGGCGCCAATATAGTAAGGACACCTTTAAAAACTTGACAACTATCAGAGTGGGGTAAAAAGACGCATCAAGCTGGTGGATGGACGGTTTCTAGAGATGCCCGTCAGGGAGTAGTTTGCTCTATCGGGATGTAGAAAGGGAAAAGAGTATGGCTGATTCGCGAAGAATATCAGACAGAGAACGAGCAGTTGGGCGAATAGGCAAAAAAAGCCGAAGGAAAAAGCGAAAGATAAGAAAAACATTTATATGGTTCTTGTTCCTGATGGTTGTAGGAGTCGCCGTTATTCTGTCTCTTACAATTTGGTTTCCTGTTCAAAAAGTTACCGTATCGGGAGAAAGTGTTTATAATCAGGAACAAATTATTGGTGCGGCTGCGATACCTGTTGATCAAAACCTGTTTTTACTACCAGCTGAAACTGTTGTACAGCGTATTGAAAAAGCTTTGCCGTATATCGGGTCTGCAACATTAAAAAGAATATTTCCGGGTACGATAAAAATCGTTGTCAGCCCGGCAACTGTTACAGCTTGTTATCAAGTCGATAGTGGGTATTTGTTGATAAGCAATAAATCAAAGATTCTTGAAAAGTCAAGTGAAATACCTGATGGCGTTACTGTCCTAAAGGGCATAGATTCACAAACTGAGACAATCGGTGAAACATTAATGATTTCAGACGTAAATAAGTCCACACTTCTTAATGATATATTAACTTCTTTCAATTCGTATAATATAAATGCAGAAATGATTGATTTAACGGATACAGTTGCCATTCTTGCTAAAGTCGATAATCGCTTGATTATAGAGCTTGGTTCATCAACAGATTTGACTTATAAGATTGCGCATCTTTCAGAAATGCTCAAACAAATGGATGCAACCTCAACCGGTGTTATAAACCTAAAATTGTGGTCTAGTGCCAAACCAGAGGCATATTTTAGTAATGAGAATATAAGTCAATATGGCTAAAAATTGTTTGTTGCAAAAAAATTGCATAAAATAATATTAATATTCATAAAATCTTACATTTTTATTGTTATTTATATTGAAATTTGTTTTAAACCATGTTATTATCTTTATTGTATAGTTGTTATAAAAATTCTAAGGATATTTTCTATATAAAGCGGAAGGATTGATAAAAATGTCATTTGAAATTGAAAATGATACTGCAGATGTAGTACAAATTAAGGTTATTGGTGTCGGCGGTGGCGGCGGTAATGCTGTTAATCGCATGATTGATGCTAGTGTAGGCGGCGTTGAATTTATTGCTGTTAATACAGATAAAGCTGCTCTTTATCTTTCGAAAGCAACTCATAAGATCCAAATCGGTGAGAAGCTTACCAAGGGTCAAGGCGCAGGCGCAAGCCCTGAAAAGGGTCAAAGTGCTGCTGAAGAGTCTCGCGATGAAATAGCATCCGCAATTCGCAGCGCCGATATGGTGTTTATTTCATGTGGAATGGGCGGCGGCACCGGAACCGGCGCAGCACCAATCGTTGCCCAAATCGCAAAGGAGCTTGGAATACTTACTGTTGGTATTGTTACAAAGCCTTTCGCATTTGAAGGAAAAAAGAGAATGGATCATGCCGAAATCGGCATTTCTGCTCTTAGAGAACATGTTGATAGCTTGATTGTTATCCCTAATGAGCGTCTGAAATTCGTTTCAGAGCAAAAGATTACTCTTAAGAATGCATTTGAAATTGCCGATGATGTTTTGAGCAAGGGCGTTAAGAGTATCACAGAGCTTATCAACTGCACAGCTATGATTAACCTTGACTTTGCCGATGTTAAGGCAATTATGCTCGATTCAGGCTATGCACACATGGGTGTTGGCGTTGCATCAGGCAGAGATAAAGCAGAGCTTGCAGCAAAAGCTGCTATCACAAGTCCTCTTATCGAAACATCGATGGATAATGCACACGGTGTTATCATCAGTATTACAGCATCATCAGACATAGGTCTTGAAGAGGCTGATATTGCTTCTACAATCATCACAGACATGGCTCATCCGGATGCTAACATAATTTGGGGCGTTCAACTTGATGATAGTCTTGAAGATGAAATGCGTGTTACTGTTGTTGCAACAGGTCTTGGTGATGATGTTAAGAAACAGGATAAGTCAACAAACAGACTTGAAGATTTACTTAGTGGATCAGCAGACTCCGAAGATGATGGATATATTGATGTACTTGATATATTTAATAAGAACTAATTCATATTGTTTTAAAGTTGGCTCATTTGAGTCA
>JAQVYP010000052.1 GCA_029004655.1 Oscillospiraceae bacterium
ATAATGGAAATGGGGATAAAAAAATGATGGATAAAAAAATTGTAATTGTAGGTGCTGGGTACGGTGGAATACTGGCAGCTAAAAAGCTTGCTAAAAAGTTCAAGAAAAACGAAAACGTCAATATCACTTTAATTGATAAAAATCCATTCCACACAATGCTTACCGAGCTTCATGAAGTAGCGGCAGGTCGAGTTGATGAGGATAGTATTAGAATTGATTTAAAAAAAGTATTTGCAAAAAGAAAAGTCCAAATTCTTTTAGATACAGTAACCGGTATTGACTTTGAACAAAAACAAGTTTGCGGTCAGGCGGGAAACTATGAATATGATGTTCTCGTATTGGCAGCCGGGTCACAACCCACTTATTACGGAGTTTCGGGAGCAGAAGAGTTTGCTTTTAAACTTTGGTCATATGATGATGCTGTGCTTCTCAAAGATCATATATTAAATTGTTTCCGCCGAGCAGAAAAAGAAATTGATTTAGAGGAAAAGAAGAGATTACTAACTTTTTACGTTGTGGGCTCAGGTTTTACCGGCGTTGAAATGGTCGGCGAGCTTGCCGAATATGTTCCTATCCTGTGTGATAAATTTAATATAAATCGCGAACTTGTAAGTCTGCATAATGTTGATGTTCTCCCTCGCCCATGTATGATGTTGCCTGAAAGGCTGTCTCAGAAAATTATTAGAAGACTTCAAAAAACAGGTGTCAATATTCACATGGAAACAAATGTGACAAATATAGGGGCTGACTTTATTGAGACCTGTACTGATCAAATTACAGAACGCCACTCTGTAGGAACAGTTATATGGACTGCCGGTATTGAAAGTTCCGATATCACTAAGCAAGCGGCTCAAGTTCTCCCCTCCGCCGGACGAGGACGCATTCAGGTTGACTCATATTTACGTTCTGTTGACAATGAGGATGTTTATGTGGTTGGCGACAATATGATGTTTGTTCCAAAGGGCTCAGAAAAGCCTGTTCCTCAAATGGTTGAAAATTGCGAGCAAAGCTCTGCTACGGCTACGAATAATATCGTCTATGCGATTACAGGCAAAGGAAAAATGGAGGAGTATAACCCCTCTTTCCACGGAGTAATGGTGAGCATAGGCGGCCGATATGGCGTTGCCAAAGTAGGTTTGCCAAGTTTCATGTTCTCACTCCCCTCTTTTTTAGCTATGTTTGCGAAACATTTTATCAATGTAACCTACTTTGTTCAGGTTCTTGGCTGGAATAAAGTTTTCAGCTATATAAAACACGAATTCTTCACAATCCGCAACTGTCGCAGTTTTGTAGGCGGACATTTTTCCAACAGAACACCGAGCTTTCTTTTGGTACCTCTGCGTGTTTGGCTGGGTGCCGTCTGGGTCTATGAAGGTGTTATGAAAATTATAGGTGGATGGTTTACAGACGCTAACCTTACCACTTTTTTTGGCGGTGCAAATAGCTGGTTTAACAGTATTTTGAATATCGGTACTAGCGATGGCACTTCGGGTGCAACCGGAGCTGTGACTGATGCAGTTTCAAGCGCAACCGGAGTTGTTACAGAAGAAGCAGCTGCGATTGGAACCAAAATATTTGATTTAAATTTTGGTCTATTTCGTGCAATATTTGTAAGCGGCGAAAAACTTGTCGATTCCACTTTAGCTGATTATGCTTTTAAACTGGATGTACCGGTAATGAACTGGTTCATTGATAAATTTATTCTTCCTTACGAAGGTGTACAATTGTTCATGCAGGGATTTATTGTAATTGCCGAAATTCTTATTGGTCTTGCTCTTATTGGTGGTCTATTCAGCACTCCTGCCTCTGCTTTTTCTCTGGTTTTACAATTTATGTTTGTGTGTACAACAGGTTTATTTCTGGGTACCTTCTGGATGATATTTGCCGCAATAGCAGTACTTATAGGCGCCGGCAGAACCCTAGGTCTGGATTATTATGCCATGCCATTTTTAAAGAAATATTGGAGAAAACTACCTTTAGTGAGAAAGTGGTATATCTATCATGACTAATGCATCGGTGAAGCCTGAAAATATTGCTTTACTGTCTTTTGATGAAGCTTTTGAAAAAGTGAATAAACTAATTTTGCAAAAGCTTTCATCATCCCCTAGTATAGTTCGCCAATATACTCTTTATCTAACTGCTTCTCGCGGCAAATTTATTAGAGCTGTTTCTCTTTTAACCTGTGCTATGGATGCCGAAAACCGGATTAATCCTGATGCAGTTCTGATAGCTGCAGGAATAGAACTGCTTCATCTGGCAACCCTTGTTCACGACGATGTGATTGATGATGCAGAGACTCGCAGAGGAGTTGCTTCACTGCAAAAGAAGTTTGGCAGACGAACAGCCGTCATTTGCGGTGATTATATACTTTGTTTGGCTTTGGAGACAGTAACAGCCTGCAAACGCACAAAAGAAAGTCTTGATTTCCCAATCTCAACTTATCTCACCCGTTTATGTATGGGTGAACTTAGTCAGCATATAAACAATGGCAATTTGAATTTATCTATTTATCGTTATTTAAAAATCATTTCCGGTAAAACTGCTGCCCTTTTTGAAGCCTCATTTTTCGGAGGAGCTATTCTACTTGATAAGGATTCAAAAACAATAAGTCAATACCAAAAGTTGGGTCAATATCTTGGCATGATTTATCAATTAACTGATGACTGTAATGACTATGAAATAGAAAAATCAGAAGCAGCCAAACCTGTTCAATCCGACTTTGAACAGGGTGTAATAACTTTACCTCTGATTTACACCATGCAAAATAAAACTGGTTTGCGCGAGCAATTAGCCTCGGGTACTCTAAATGATTCAGAACTTAATCAATGTGTTCTTGAAAACAATGGTCCGTCCTTTGCACATATGGTTTCAGAAAAATATTATAAAAAAGCTTTATCACTTTTAGATAAGCTTACACTGTCAGATGAAAAACGTTCACGTTTAACATTTTTATTTGATAAATCTTGCAGCTGGAAATAAAATAAGAATAGGTTATTTATTTATGATTAAGAAGTTTTTAAAATATGTTGAAATAACGACAAAAATCACTAGCGTTTTTGCTTTTATCATGATTATTTCATATTTATATGCCATTGGACAGCCTATTAACTGGCCCTTAACCATCTTATTTTTTTCCTCTATGTTTTTATTTGACCTTACCACAACTGCAATTAACAATTATATGGATAGCAAGTCCAATGATCAAGAATTACAATTTCCGCGTCCGGTCGCACTATTTATAATTTACCTGATTTTTATTATCAGTGCCGGACTTGGAATATGGCTTGCTTTACTTACAGATGTTGTGGTTTTATTGATAGGTGGCCTTTGCTTTCTTTGCGGTGTCTTTTATACTTACGGACCGATTCCAATATCCCGTCAACCGCTGGGAGAAATTTTTTCGGGTATCTTCTACGGATTGTTAATACCGTTTTTATTACTTTACATTAATATGCCTTCCGGTACCTATCTTACACTCGACTTGTCATTACAAACATTGATTATAAAATTGCAGATACCTCAGCTATTAACGATTATTCTGCTGTCAGTTGCTCCCGTCTGTGCCACTGCAAACATAATGCTTGCCAATAATATTTGTGATTTGGAAAAAGATATACAGGTAAAGCGGTTTACATTACCGTTTTATATTGGTAAAAAGGCTTTATATCTATTCGCGGCGCTATATTATACAGCCTATTTCTCTTCTGTTTTACTTGTTGTTTTCAAAATTCTTTCTCCCTTATATCTGCTGTCACTCTTAACTTTTCCACTTGTGCAAAAAAACATCGCAGTTTTTTATCGTAAACAGGATAAAGAAACTACTTTTGTTATGTCGGTTAAAAATTATATATTATTGATGTCTGGAAATTCGATTATCATTTTCGTATGCGGGCTTGTAGATAGGTTGTTCTAACGAACTTATGCTTGTCTATGGAGAGGAAATTAAATGGACTCTAAGTTTTTTAAAAAAACCGATTTATGGATTATTGCCGCTATTTTGGCAGTAACATTGATGATTTTTGGAATATATAATCTTACTTCTTCCAATAAACCAGCAAAAGCTGAAATTTATTATGAATCCAAACTTTTAAAAACTATTCCACTTGATACAGGTGAAGACCTTGTGTTTAGCACACCCCAAAACGAGAAAGTGGTTTTTCATCTTTACAGTGATGGCAGTATAAAATTTGAATCTTCAGATTGCCCCGACAAGGTTTGTGTTCATTCCGGTCGTATTAGTATGGTGGGTCAAAGTGCCGCCTGCCTTCCAAATAAATTTATACTGAAAATTGTTCGGGAAAACAACAGCAAAACAAGCGAAGCAGATATTATAACCTAGTTAAGACTAATTTAGAGGGAATAAAAAAATATAATGAAAAATAAAGCCGCATTATCAGAATATATCCAGTATGTTGCCTTAACTGCAATGTTTCTGGCGGCATCTGTGGTATTGTCTATAGTAGAAAACATGCTTCCTCCCCTTCCAATACCCGTTCCCGGTGTTAAATTAGGGTTATCAAATATTCCTGTGATGTATACACTTTTTTTCCTTTCTAAAAAGCGTGCATTAGTGATTGCAACTTTAAAATCGTGCTTCGTCGTAATTACACGCGGCTTAATTGCAGGATTTTTAAGTTTTAGCGGTGGAGTATTGTCTATTCTGATTATGGCTATACTACTTTATATCTTCAAAGAACATATATCTTATATGGTTCTTAGCATTTTTGGTGCGGTTTTTCATAATATTGGACAATTTACAGCCATTTCTTTAATATTTACCAATCTTTATATGTGGGTTTATTTACCAATACTATTGTTTTTTGGGATTATTGCAGGCTTTGTTACCTCAGTATTACTAAGGTTTTCATTGCCAGCTTTAAAATATATGAAAATAAAAAAATAGATTAGGGGAAAAAAATATGAAAAAACTATTCGCAGTCGTCATTGCTTTAGCAATCATTTTGGTCACGTTTGTTGGCTGTTCAAAAAACGAGCCTAACAATTCCAGCACACCAAATACAAGCACGACCGCAGAGGGCGGTTTAAAAACTGGACTAGCCATTATTTCTACTATCGAGAGTAGTAAGGATGCCGGAGAAAAAGACGGACTTGCACAATCTGACTCAACAATTATTGCCGTTACTGTTGACAGCAATGGCAAAATCACCAATTGCATTATTGATGCTGCTCAAACCAAGGCTAACTTCTCTGCTGAAGGCAAGATGGTTACTCCTCTTAACACTGAATTTAAGACTAAGATGGAATTAGGTTCCGACTACGATATGATAAAAGCTTCTAAAATCAAGAAAGAATGGAACGAACAGGCTTCAGCTTTAGCTTCTTACGTTATCGGAAAAACAGTTTCAGAAGTAAAAGGCATTGCAGTTAACGAAAAAGGCGTTCCTACCAAAGAGGATTTGACCGCTTCTGTTACCGTGTCAATTGGAGGCTTTGTAAGCGCTATTGAAAAAGCTGTTGCAAACGCTAAAAGCCTAGGTGCTAAAGCCGGCGATAAGCTTGGACTTGGTGTTACAACTAATATTGAAAAATCCAAGGATGCAGGCGAAAAAGACGGTCAGGTTCAGGTATATTCAACCTACTCAGCTGTTACCTTTGGCGCTGACAACAAAATTACCAGCTGTGCTATTGACGCATCTCAAAACAATGTTAATTTTGGTAAAACAGGTAAAATCACAAGTGATTTAGCTGCAGAAATGAAGAGCAAGGTTGAACTTGGAAATGGCTATGGCATGAAAGGAAATTCCGATATCAGCAAAGAGTGGTTCGAGCAGTCTGATGCTTTTGCTAATTATGTCGTAGGCAAAACCCTTGATGAAGTCAAGGGAATTGCAGTAAATGATGAATTTAAAACTACAGACGAGGAATTGAAAGCCTCTGTTACTGTTTCTATCGGTGATTTTATGAAAGCCATCGAAAAGTCATCTGCCAACGCAAAATAAAAAGTTTTCAAATTTAAACAAAAGGAGTGACAGATTTCTGTCTCTCCTTTTGTTTATAAAGACTATATTTAAATAGGGGGTGTCAAATATGTTGAAAAGATGTATTGCATTTATTTCTGCTATTGCTCTGCTAATAAATTTGACAGGCTGTAATACCAACAACAAAAAAAGATACGAGGCTGAATTTTTATCTTTATTTGACACTATGACACAAATCGTCGCATACGCCGACACAAAAGAAGAATTTACACGCTTTTCACAATATTTTTATGATGAATTAAATAAATACCATAAGCTATATGATATTTATAACACTTATGGTGATATCAACAATATTAAAACAATTAACGATTCTGCCGGAAAAGAACCGGTAAAAGTGGATAAGAAAATTATTGATTTATTACTGCTTGCAAAAGAAATGTACATTAAAACTAATGGAAAAATAAATGTTGCTTATGGCAGTGTTTTACAAATATGGCACGATTACCGCGAAAAAGGAACTGACGACCCAGAATCCGCTGAAGTTCCCCCTTTAATTATGCTGCAAGAAGCTGCTCAATTTACGGATATTAATAAGGTTATTATTGATACTGAAGCATCAACCGTATTTCTGGAGGATGCTAAAATGAGTCTGGATGTTGGCTCTGTAGGCAAAGGTTATGCTACAGAACAGGTTTGTAAGATGGCAGAAGCTGAAGGATATACAGACTTTTTGGCTAGCGTTGGAGGAAATATACGTGCGGTAGGTACCAAGGATGAAAATGGCACCTTGTGGAATGTCGGAGTACGAGATCCTGATAATGAAGACGATGTTCTTTGCAATGCTCACCTTTCTGATGCATCGCTAGTTACAAGCGGCAACTATGAAAGATATTATTCGGTTGAAGGAAAAAATTATCACCACATCATTGATCCGAATACTCTGATGCCGTCAGAGTATTTTACGGCTGTAACTATTATTTGTCCAGATTCCGGCATCGCAGACTGCCTTTCAACCGCTATATTCAATATGCCATTTGATGAGGGAAAGGCGTTTATTGAAAGTACACCCAATACCGAAGCTTTGTGGGTGTTTCTTGATAAGCAAATTGTATATAGCTCCGGTTTTATAAACTTTTTGCAACCGTCGATATAATTTGTGATTCATGGGTTTTTTGAAACAGAAAAACTAATTTTCAGAAACCAGTTAAATAAATTTCTAAAATTCGTAGCAAACTAATAAACCTCCGGGCATTTGGCTCCATGCAAGCAAGGATAACATACTATTTTTAACTTTTAGTAATACTAATTCCAATTAAAAAGTGACCAAGATTTGCGAGGATTTTGTTTGTGAGACAAGGCGGAGGACGAAGGCGGGCTATCGCCCGCCGAGAACGACAACGCAGTCTCGAAAACAAAAGACCGCGAAGATTGGTTGATTTTTATTTGGAATTAGTATACAAAGTGTTTAATCGCTTGTTTTATTTTAAAAAGGAATCAACTGCATAAACTGCTTGATCGTTATAAAGAAGCTTTGCCCAACCACTTGAGCTTTCTGCCACTTTGGAGATATATTCACCGTTTTTCAGTGTATAAATAATATTCGAGTCGGTGCTTGGCTTGTCACGAAGATTTATTTCTTCTTTAGCAGTTACATTTTTAGGTGTTATTTTGGTGAAAGTGGTATTATACTCCGTAAAGGTACTGTTATCGCTGATTTGTTCTGATGAAGAAGTAATCTCGGGTGCAGTGGTAGTGAGATAGCTTGTAACGGCATATACAACTTGACCATCATTATAAACGAGCCTCGACCAACCGCTACTGGTGATTGCAGTACGGTTTAAAAATATACCGCCTGAAAGCTTTCCTATAATTTGACTATCAGTTGCCGGTAAAGAGCGCAAATTAACCTCGTCCTTTGCAGTTACTCGGTCATTTGTCTGTGTAAATTTAAATCCTGCTACTATGTCCTCTTTCTCAACCTCTACTACCCTATCCGTTAGATAGCTTGTAATGGCATAAACGGTTTTACCGTTTAAAGAAAGTCTTGACCAACCGTTGCTGCCGATACCTGTTCGTGTTAAAAATTTACCACTTTTAAGAGTGGTAACAACCTTATATTGAGGACTCGGTCCCTCGCGAAGGTTAACTTCTATTTTCGCCGTAACCCTATCATTTGCGGCTGTATATAAAAGCTCTTCTTCGGTTTTAGGAGCAATGGCATTATTTGGAGTAGCAGTAGTGTCTAAAGCATCACTTTCGACTGCAGTAAAATAAGAAACTATCATATCGCAATTTCCGTTGACACCATTTACACTTCCACGGTTTGTATATTGCCACATATCATACTTTCTACTGTAATCGGGATTTTCAATTTCAGGGTATGTTGGTGAACTGTAATGTGCCACCCATACCTTAAATTTTTTCTCTATTTGAGTCATATCCCAATAATTGCTGTTTTCCATTTCATTTTTAGCACCGTAAAACATACCTTCATAGCCGGATTTTTGAACTAACGATAAAAAGCTATTAGCATTATTAGTTCTATCGTTTGCGGAAAGGTTATACATTCGGCTGTCCGATGACGTGTAACCCTCGCAGTCATAAACTACAGGGTAAGAAATTTTATAACCTTTGATTGTAGATAACACAAAACTTGCTTCCTCACAAGCCTCGGTAGTATTGATCGCGGTTGAAAAGAAATAAACACCGACTAAAATGCCTGCTTTTTGTGCCTGCTGAATATTATAGTCAGCATTTTCGTCCTTATAGAGTTTACCATTTTCAGCTCTGTACCCTATTCTTATAATAGCAAAGTCTATTCCGCTATTTTTTACCGATGACCAATCAATTTTACCTTGCCATTTAGAAACATCAATTCCTAAGTTTTCGCCCTTTTTATGTGTGATATTTTCAATTTGAACCTTACTGCCTTCGATATTATTTTCAGTGTTTTCCGGGTCAACTATATCGTCAGGTGTGGTATTAATTTCAATATTTGTTTGCAATAATAAGCTTGACGAATCAGAAGAAATATCACTACTGGTTTCATTTTTTCCTTTACAAGCAGAAAAAGTCAAAATGCAAAATATTAAAGTTAACGAGAAAACTGTTTTAAAAGACTGTTTCATGATTATTCCTCACTTGAGTGTTTAAAATTTTACGCCTTATATATAGGCGTCTCCTTTTTTAACACTCATCACTGTGTTTAATTTATATATCTTTATATTATACTATTAAAATCCAAAAAATTCAATGTTTTTGTGATGGATTAAAAAGCTGGACTTCCAATAATCCTTTCATAAAAAGCACAAAAAACGCCTATATATTGGGCGTCTTCTTTTTGCTTAAGTAGTCCGGCCTTAGTTTTTGATTTTTTCACTGTTTTAAAAGTCAAATAAGACACTGTAAAACTATTTATAGCCAGCGCAAACAAACTAATTTAGTTCCACATCAATCGTTCGGTTATAAACCTTTGCCCGTCGAACCCAAGACAGCAAATAATAGCTATTCCCTTTTAATGGATGGACATGAGAGAAATTTTCCAACAGGCTAGCAGTAAAAGAATTACAAAAATTCACAACAAACCAAAAAACTTATAAAAAACATTTTGGCTGTAGTCCCCTCACTTTTTTCCTTTAGATAAGTGAGGGGCAATTTTAATTCCTCCTCATTGCCCTTTGAAAATAAAATATCCAGAGCTCTAAAGACACCATCTGCTTCCGTGTAAGATGGTTACTCTTGCAACAAATATATATTATAATTAGCTTCGCGTAAAACATGGTCAGTAAATAATGGGGACATTAGCGATTTTACTTTGCATTCAAGAATTTCCTGAGTCGTTTTTGCCTTAAATCTGCTAATAGCTAACGTTGCATTCAGCTCTTGCAACCTTTCGGCTGATTGATCTTGGGCAATTGAGTCAAATGTTTTAGCTAAAGAGTCAGCCTCATCAAAATGTTCTGATTCCGTAGGATCAAATAACCCACGCATTACCTTTGCATGATCCGACATGTGATGGTTCCAGAAGGATTCAAAACCATTATTGTAGTTTTCATTTCTCTGCTGCAACCCATTCAATATTTCTATATATTTTTGTGCTTCATGGAAAACATGTTCATAAACAGACGTATTCTCGATGAAGGCATTTGGTTATTTTGACCGTAATTTGTTTTTGGGTTTTCACCAAATGCAATTTTCATAGCTGCTGGTTCTAAAACTATCATATCATCTATGCATCTTCCATTTGTTTTAATAAAAGCAAACTGACCACCTACAACATTAGAGCTACCGGGACCTACCATAACCGAAGTTATACCGGTTTTTATTGCATTATGAAAAGCAGAATCCACTGGGTTGATAGCATCAATAGCCTTAATGTACGGCGTTAAAGGTTCGGACGATTCATTAGAACTGTCCCCTACTTGGCCTATCTTTTCCTCACAAATACCTATATGGCTATGTGCATCTATTAGCCCGGGTAAAACCCACGCTCCTTTTGCGTCT
>JAQVYP010000053.1 GCA_029004655.1 Oscillospiraceae bacterium
ACTGCGTTGTCGTTCTCGGCGGGCGATAGCCCGCCTTCGTCCTCCGCCTTGTCTCACAAACAAAATCCTCGCAAATCTTGGTCACTTTTTAATTGGAATTAGTATGAGCTTGCGCTTGTGTCGTGCGCACACATAGGTGCAATTCTACTCTTATTTCGGAACAGCCAACGGAACAGTAAAGACTATTTCCTACAATTATAATAATAAATATTACGGTTCCCTGAAAGTCTGTTACAATCGGTGACAAATTATCGAGAGCATTCGTAATTTTGCAATTACCCAGTGTATATAGTAAGGCGGAAAAAAAACTTGAAAGAACTTAAAATAGCCATAATTGTGGCTGATGATGTTGAATATATTACGGTTGAGAAATATGCTGAAGCTGCGGGTGCCGAAAGGCAGGATATGTACGCAAGAAGAGGCCACCGGTATGAACTCTTGGGTTCTGACAAAAAAATTGTTGTAAATACTGCATTATGTGGTATCGGTATGGTTAATGCGGCAGCGGCGACAATGTATTATGCGCAGCATGGCTGCGATATAATTATCAGTCTTGGAATGTCAGGTGGAATGACAAGAGTTCATCGTGGGGATATTGTTGTGGGCACAAAATTTATCGAGCATGATTTTGACTTAACAGGTCTTGGCTATAAACCGGCCGAAAAGCCGCTTCAGGATTACATATATGAGTGCGATAAGCTTTTGCATGATGACTATATTGCAAAGCACGAAAATGTCAAAAACGGTGTGATGGTAAGCGGCGACAGCTTCGTTTGCAAACCGGAAGACCGGGATTTTATGGTGAAAACATGGGACAGTGTCGCTTGTGATATGGAAACTGCGGCTGAGGCTTATGTTTGCAGTCTTTGCGGCATCAAGTTTCTGGCTGTTCGCAAAATTTCTGACGGTGCGAGCGATGATGCGATAAATGAATATTCGCAAATGAAAACAGAAGACGATAATGCTTGGTCAGATGCCGTCCTTGAATGGATTAAAACTCTTTTTGAGAAAAAAGAGATTTGGAATTGATCGATGTTGAACAGGTTGTGTAATAATGGAAAAACCAAAAAGAAAACCGCAATCGTTTTTGTACGGCACATTTATTTTGCTGGTTGCTACGATAATATGTGAGTTTATCGGTGTTGTCTTCAGAATACCCCTTGTCAATCTTCTTGGCGAAAGCGGTATGGGATATTTCTCGACAGCTTATGACCTCTACTTGCCTATATATGCTCTTGCTATGGCGGGACTGCCGATTGCAATTTCACGAATTGTTGCAGAACAGATTACTGTACACCGCTATAAAGATGTTAGAAAAACACTGAAAATAGCAGTACGTGCTTTTTTGATAACGGGAATTGTCAGCTTTATTATTATGATGATAGCTGCGTATCCGTTCGTGCAGATTACCGGTAACCAAGGTGCTTTGCCGGGGATTTTGGCAATTGCTCCGTCACTTTTGATGTGCTGCATAATGTCCGCTTATCGTGGATATTATGAAGGCCTTCGTAATATGTATCCCACTTCAATTTCGTGTATTATAGAATCACTCTGTAAATTGATATTGGGTGTTGGTTTCGCATATTTAGTTATTGCGCATTATGGCGAGGTGAACGCTACTTCGTCATCTTATGCCGCCGCGGCATGCTTGTTTGGTATAACTATAGGAACAGTATTCGGCACTTTTTATTTAGTGTTAAGGCATAAAGTAAAGGGTGATGGAATCACAGCCGAAGAGTTGGCGGCATCGAGCAATCCTATAGGCACAAAACAAGCAGTAAAAAATATTATTATTATAGCAATCCCCGTAGCTTTGGGCTCTCTTGTTTCAAATGTTGCAAGTTTAGTTGATGTTACAATGGTTCAAAGACAACTTGTAGGTGCGGTGTCTTTAGGCGGAGATACTATTAAGTCAATGTACAGCGAGCTAATAAGTGCCAAAAACTTAACAGACAGCGAAATTCCGAATGCATTGTATGGTTGCTATAAGGGATATGCCTTCTCTTTATATAATCTGGTTCCGTCAATAACAGCGGCTTTAGGAGTAAGCGCGCTTCCTGTTTTGGCATCGTCTTGGGTAGAAAAAAATAAACTTCTTATTAAGAAAAATATAGAATTAATGATAAAAACCACGGTGCTTATGGCAATGCCTATGGGAATAGGGCTATCTGTAATGGCAATGCCGATTATGAATCTGCTTTATTCTAAACAACCGCTAGGTGTTGAGGTGGCAACTCCACTTTTGACTATATTGGGAATTGCGGCAATATTTTCGGGGATTTTGGCTCCCCTTACAAATATGCTTCAGGCGATCGGCAGGCAGGATATTCCGGTTAAAAATATTGCAATTGGCGTAGTGGTAAAAATAGTTGTAAACTATATTTTGGTCGGTATTCCTTCAATCAATATTATCGGTGCACCTATCGGAACTCTTGCGTGCTATGTTTATATTGCAACGGCAAACTTTGTTTGCCTGATAAAATATTCGGGTGTAATGCCGAATTTGGTTAAGCTTATTGTTAAACCGTTAGTTGCATCTCTAATATGCGGTGCAGCAGCTTTTGCCACTTACAGCTTATTTGCTACTCATATTTCTAATAGTATTTCAACTGTTATCGCAGTGCTTGTTGCAGCTATAATATACGTTGTAGGCATCGTTTTTTTGCACGCAATTGATAAGGAAGATATTATTTCTTTGCCAAATGGAGAAAAAATTGCGAAAGTACTTGAAATAGTCGGAATAATAAAGTAATATATAGAGAATGCTTGTTAATTTCAATATTTATTTCATATGTTGTAGAGCATAAGTTGTTTAATTTGTTGCTCGAAAATGAAAGTAGGTGTAAGCAATATTGAGTGATGAGCTGAAATTCCAAAAAAAAGAAAAATATGATATTAACGATTTGCTTATGATTGTTAAAAAGCTTCGTTCTCCCGGCGGATGCCCGTGGGATATCGAACAAACTCATGAATCTATTCGTCAAAGCATGCTTGAAGAAGCATACGAGGTCGCGGACGCCATTGACTTAAATGATGAAGCGGGTTTGTGTGAAGAACTTGGCGACGTTCTGTTGCAGGTTGTTTTTCATTCTCAACTTTCTGCAGAGGAAAACACATTCAATTTCCTAGATGTTGCAGACGGAATTTGCAAAAAGCTTGTTAGCCGTCATCCTCATGTTTTCTCAAATGTTAAGGTTAAGAATACAGAAGAAGTTTTGAACAATTGGGATGCAATAAAAAAGGAAGAGAAAAACCATTCCACTTATACTGATACACTGGAAAGCGTTCCAAAAGCATTTCCTGCACTCATGCGTGCCACGAAGATTCAAAAGCGTGCCGCAAAAGTGGGATTTGATTGGGCAAGCATAGATGGTGCAACTGATAAATTTTATGAAGAAATAGGCGAGCTAAAAGAAGCGATAAAAGACAAAGATCAACAAAAAATCGAAGAAGAATTTGGAGACTTATTGTTTTCTGCGGTTAATATATCAAGATTCATAGGTGTTGATGCTGAAGATGCACTAGGAAAAGCTACTTCCAAATTCACAAATCGGTTCGGCAAGGTTGAGCGCCGCGCAATAGAAAGCGGTAAAGACATAAAATATATGTCGCTTGAGGAACTTGACAGCATTTGGGACAGCATTAAACACGATTAATTTGTTTCACCACAAGCATCGCTTGCGTTGATAAATAACTTTATTTCAGGGGGAAGTAAAAAAAATGAACAAATCAGAACTTATCACAGCAATAGCTGAAAAGGCAGAACTTTCGAAGAAGGATGCCGACAAAGCCTTAACAACAGTCATCGAAACCATCACAGAGCAACTTAAGGCCGGAGACAAAATTCAACTTGTTGGATTCGGAACATTCGAAGTTCGCGATCGTGCCGAGAGAAGCGGTATAAATCCTCAAACAAAGGAACCCATAACAATCGCTGCATCAAAGGCTCCTGTTTTCAAAGCAGGAAAAGCATTTAAGGATGCTATTTCAAAGTAATTTTGATAACAAACCGCCTTTGTTTTTCAAAGGCGGTTTACTTATTTCAACAAGCCTCAAGGGTGTCTATTATTTAATGGGAGAGCAGTATAATATGCGCTTAGATAAATATTTAAAAGTATCAAGAATCATCAAACGTCGAACTATTGCAAACGAAGCTTGTGATGCGGGACGTGTTTTAGTTGGCGGAAAACAGGCAAGAGCCTCTTATGAAGTAAAAGAGGGAGATAAATTGGAAATTAATTTTGGTGCCAGGACTGTCAAATTAGAGGTTGTAAGCGTTAATGAGTTTGCCAAGAAGGATGATGCAGCACTTTTATATAAAATAATTGATTAGAAAACAATAAACACTTTATTTTGGACTATCTGTAGAATAACATAACCCACTTTTTCATAACTATTACAAAAGGGGGATTTTGTTATGACAGATGATATTAAATCAATTAAAACGCCGCATAATGTTATTATGGAAAACAGGTCTAAGGTGATGATAACAGGTGTAAGGGATGTTGATAATTTTGATGAACAAACCATTGTACTTGTTACAGATTCCGGCGAGCTTACAATAAGAGGAGCAGGTCTTCATATAAGTCGCTTTAATGTCGAAACCGGTGAAATTGCTATGGACGGCGAAATAATTGCACTGGTTTATACAAATGACAAGCCCCAAAGTGGCGGCGGCATATTGGGAAGATTGTTTAAGTAGCTATGGGTCATATTAATGTTGCTTATCAAACAATCACCTTCTTCTTGTCCATAGCATTTGGCGCGGCGGCATGTTTGGTTTATGATGTTTTCAGAATAGTACATAAGCTATTTTGCAGATCTTGGTTTGGGGTATTTGTTTTAGATATAATTTACTGGATTATTATGGCTTTTGTTACCTTCAGCTTCTTGCTTTTGCGTTGCGGGGGTGAAGTCAGAGCGTTTGCGTTGTTCGGCCTTCTGAGTGGCTTTATTATATGCAGATTTACACTTTCGCCGATTTTTATGGTTTTTGTAATGAAAGTTGCTGAAATAATCGGCTGTATTATTGGCTTTATTCGGAAACCAATTAGACTTTTAAAGTCAAAAATTGCAAAAATATCAAAAAAAGTCCTAAAAATGCTGAAAAAACTTGCACTGTGTTTAAAAAACCCCTTGAAACAACGTGTCAGTGTGGTGTATAATTACTGTAATATTGAAAAGTTTAAGAAAAAAGAAAATCGGCGAAAAAAGGGCAACCAATCCGCAGCCGATGGTTGAATGGAAGTGAAAAATGAGTACAAAACCCCAAAAACGTAAAAGTGTTTTGCTAAGGTTGATTTTACTCCTTTTTTCTGTCTATATTATTGGTTCGTTGGGAAACCTTCAAATCGAACTTATAAACAGCCGTAAAGAATTAGAATCACTTACGGCAGAGCAAACCGAAAAAAGCATTAAAGTTAACGAGCTTGTTACCTTGCTTGATAACGGTACGGAAGCTGACTTTATAGAAAAAGCGGCACGTGAACGGTTGGGCTATGTTTATGCAGACGAGCAAGTTTATATAGACTTGTCCGGAAATTAATCTGTAACAGCTTTGGCTGTATATAAAAAGGATAACTTTCAAGGAGGAACGCAATCACATATGTCAATTGATGTTGGTGAAATTGTTGAGGGAAAAGTCACAGGTATTACTAATTTTGGCGTTTTCGTTGATTTAGGCGATGGCAAAAGCGGAATGGTACATATTTCCGAAGTTGCTCAAACCTATGTTAGTGAAATCAGAGACCATGTAAAAGAAAATGATGTTGTTAAAATGAAGGTTTTGAACATCACAGATGATGGGAAGATTAGCCTTAGCATTAAACGTGCCATGGAACCCATTAAAAGACCTGTTATGCAGCAACGTCCCATGAGGTCGGCGTTTGCATCTTCCGGTTCTGCACCCTGGCAAAAAAAGAACGAGCCTGCCACATTCGAAGATATGCTGACAAAGTTTAAGCAGACTAGTGATGATAAATTTTCGGATTTGAAAAAAAAGAATCCCGATTCACGCCGTCAGAAGCGTGGCTCCACAGCAAAATAAGCTGGGGCAGACATTCGTCTGCCCTTTTTTCAATTTTAATATTTTTACATACTATTCGAGGTATTATATATGTATATAACAAACGCAAAAATTTTCACTATGGGTGAGCAGGGGATAATAGATAACGGATATGTCCTGTTCCAACACGGTGTAATAATAGATTTAGGTAAAATGAGTGAATTTAATCCTGTGGATACGCAAGAAATTGTCGATGCAAAAGGCAATTGTGTTTTCCCGGGATTTATTGATGCGCACACTCACTTGGGAATGTGGGAGGATTCGCTGGATTTCGAGGGTAACGACGGCAACGAACAGACCTCTCCATCAATGCCTCATTTGCGTGCAATCGACGCTATTAATCCCGTGGATAAATGCTTTGTCGAGGCATTAGACGCCGGGATTACCACTGTGGTAACAGGTCCGGGAAGTGCTAATCCGATTGGCGGACAAATGGTTGCAATGAAAACATTCGGCAGAAGAATTGATGATATGATTATAAAATCCCCTATCGGAATTAAATTTGCATTGGGAGAGAATCCAAAGCGTGTTTATAACGAAAAGGATCAAACCCCTATGACCAGAATGGGCACCGTTTCAATTATCAGAGAACAACTTTATAAAGCGAAGGAATATTTAAAGCTGCTTGATGATCAACTAACCCATGATGATGCGGATGAGGTTGAATATGATATTAAATGTGAATCCTTGATTCCGCTTCTTAAAAATGAAATCAAGGCTCATTTTCATGCTCATCGTGCCGATGATATATTTACAGCTATTCGCATTGCCAAAGAATTTTCATTGGATTATACGATTGTGCATTGCACAGACGGTGCATCAATAGCTGACGTTTTGGCAAAAGAGGGTGCAGAAGTACTCTGTGGTCCTTTAATTTGCGAACGTTCCAAGCCGGAACTAAAAACGCTTAGTCCCAAAACCCCGGGATTGCTTGGGGCCGGAGGTATGACTGTTGCTATTATTACGGATCATCCTGTTATTCCGGTGCAATATTTGCCGCTTAGCGCAGGTCTTGCAGTGCGTGAAGGAATGGACTATTATGAGGCAATAAAGGCCATAACTATAAATCCGGCTAAAATCTGTGGTATCGAGGATAGGGTTGGTTCTGTTGAAATTGGTAAGGATGCAGATTTTGCTGTTTTCGACGGGGATCCGCTTTCAGTATATAGCGTACCCAAAGCAGTTTTTTTGGGTGGAAAATTGGTTAGCGGTAATTTAAATTAACGGAGATTCAAATGATTAACGAAATTAATGTGGATAGAATAACTGGGAGCGTAAAAAATTTATGTATAGAAGCCAACAAAATTTTGCCCCCGGACGTGGAACAACGCATTTGTGATTGCAGAAAGTGCGAGCGAAATTCACTTGCTAAGGAGATATTGGTTGACTTGCAACGCAATGCTGCCACAGCTAGGCAACTTGACATTCCAATTTGTCAGGATACCGGAATGGCTGTTGTCTTTTTAGATGTGGGTCAGGATGTTCATATTTTCGGAGGAAGTTTGGAAAATGCAGTTAATAAGGGCGTCTTACTGGGATACAGCGAAGGTTTGCTTAGAAAGTCTGTTGTATCCGATCCGCTGAACCGTGTCAATACAAACGATAATACGCCTGCTGTTATTCACACAAGAATAGTCGAGGGTGACGAAATTAAAATAACCGTTGCTCCGAAAGGTTTTGGAAGCGAAAACATGAGTGGCATGAGAATGCTTATTCCGTCCATGGGACGGGACGGTGTGATAAAAGCCGTGTTGGATATTGTTAAAAATGCTGCAAGCAATCCGTGCCCTCCAATGGTTATAGGCGTTGGAATCGGCGGAGATTTTGAACAATGTGCAATGTTGGCAAAACGTGCCTTATGCAGAAATTTGGACAAGCCAAACGAAAATAAGTTTTATTCCGATTTGGAAAAAGAACTGCTTCATTTGGTTAATAAATTAAACATTGGACCACAGGGATTTGGCGGTGACACAACAGCGTTGGGACTTAACATTGAATATGCACCTACGCATATTGCAGGACTTCCCGTAGCAGTTAACATTGGTTGTCATGTTACGCGCCATAAATCAGAAATATTGAGGTAGAAAAATGACAAAATATAATCTTGTTGCACCCTGTATTTTTGGAGTAGAGGGTATTTTAGCTTCTGAACTTCGCAGAATAGGTGCCGAAGATATTGCGGCAGAAAATGGCAGAGTTTTGTTTTCCGGAGATGCATCAATGATTGCGAGAGCAAATATTAATTCTCGTTTCGCAGAGAGAATACTAATAAATGTCGGCAGCTTTTCCGCAACCAGCTTTACTCAGCTTTTTGACGGCGTTAAGGCTCTGCCATTTGAAGAATATATTGCTTCAGATGATGAATTTCCGGTTAAAGGCTGGAGCATCAATTCCGAATTGCACAGTATTCCTGACTGTCAGTCTATAATCAAAAAGGCAGTTGTTGAAAGACTTAAAAGCGTATATAAAATTGAATGGTTTCAAGAAACCGCCGCAAAGCTTCAAATTCAGTTTTCTATTCTTAAAAATGATGTTACTATTATGATAGATACAACAGGTTTTGGACTTCATAAAAGAGGATATAGAGAAAACTCAACCGAAGCGCCAATTAAAGAAACTTTGGCTGCCGCAATGTGCGATATTGCCAGAATTTTTCCTGACACAACAATTTACGATCCGTTTTGCGGCTCGGGCACAATTTTGATTGAAGCCGCCATGATGGCAAAAAAAATGGCTCCGGGGCTGAAAAACTTTTTTGCGGCAGAGCGTTTCTCTTTTATTGATGCATCCGTTTGGCAGGCGGAGCGAGCTAGGGCTAGAGATGCAATATTAACAGATATTGAATTTCACGCATACGGGTTTGATATAGACCCTGCTGCGGTGAGTTTAACTATGGAGAACGCCAAGAAAGCAGGCGTTGACAAATATATCACTGTTAAATTGCAAGATGTCAGTGATTTTAAAATGGAAGACGGCAGAGCAATTGTAATTACAAATCCACCTTATGGTGAACGACTTTTAGACATTCAGGGTGCAGAGCAACTTTACAAAACAATGGGTAAGGTTTTTCATGACGATAAGGACAAGCGCTTTTTTATAATCAGTCCACATGATGAATTTGAATCATTCTATGGTAAAAAGTCCGACAAGAGACGCAAGCTTTATAATGGAATGATTAAATGTCAGCTGTTCATGTATTTAAAATAGTTTAGGAGGAATAATTTGATATGCGATATGTGTTTATTATTAATCCTACCGCCGGTAAGAAGGATTTTTCAATTCAGCTTTCAAATAACATTAGTGATTATTTCAATAAAAGAGGCGGACATTATCGCACATATATTACGCAAAAGCCGGGAGATGCTACGGCACTTGCGCGCAAAGCGGCTTCTACCTCTACTCGTGATGACGAAGTAGTTATTTTTTCATGCGGAGGCGAAGGAACAACATTTGAAACCCTTAATGGCATGATTGGTTACCCTCACGCAGTTTTGGGCATAATTCCGTTCGGTACTGCAAACGACTTTATTAAATATTTTGGTGATGAGAAGGCATTTATGAATATCGATTCTCAGGTTCATGGAACACCAATGCCTATTGACGTTATTAAAGCTGACAATTTATTTGCTTTAAATCAATGCTCTTGCGGTATGGATGCCATGGTTGCCGACAATGTAAAAAAATTTGGGTCGTTTGTAACTGGAATTCTAGCGTATAATATATCTATTGTGTATACATTGTTTAAAAAATTTGGAGTTGACATGAAAATATCCATTGATGGAAAACCCCTTGACGGTGTTAAATTCTTGTTTGCAGTATGTGCTAATGCGCCATATTATGGTGGCGGTTACAAAAGTGCCCCAACTGCTATTCCGGGTGACGGCAAGTTGGAATATTCAATTATTGAAACTGTTTCGAGATTAAAAGTGTTATCGTTGCTAGGGCATTATAAAAAAGGCACTCATATTGATCTAAAAGGCTGCAAGTATGGTAGTTGTACGACGATGGAGCTTGAGTCTGATAAACCAATGCCTGTCAATCTTGACGGTGAGATTTTTTATAAATCAAAAATTAAGTTTGAAGTGATTCACAAGGGAACAAGATTAATGGTACCTTCAATTCTTGCACAAAAGCTGGATTCGGAACTTGGTTTTAGTCAAAATGCGCCTCTTCGTTTCAGCCCTGTGGTTGATCGAGAGTTTATTAATAAATAATTTAGATAACCTGCGTGTGACAGATCTTTTAAAAGATAGTCATAATGCGCACAACCACA
>JAQVYP010000054.1 GCA_029004655.1 Oscillospiraceae bacterium
CCGTAAAATGCGGCACCTGACCGTCAATCACGATACGTGTGTATTTTTTCGCCGGAATCATGGCTGATCCCAAGCTAAAAAATTATAGCATACTAAATACCAATTTGCAACATTTTTCTGCATTTTTTATTTATAAAAATACAATATAAATCATTAAATTAATTTGATGCAATTAAACACTTTGTTAAATTCAGGCAATTAACTTGGCAATATCACACCTTGCTTCGTATTCAGTATCTGCTGAAAACAGAAAATTATTACTCATATCATATACCTCGATATGCCCATTTACATTTTCGATTTTACAATTCATAATATTATCTCATTTCTAATAATCTCACTATAATGATTATAATAGAATCAAGGTACGATTAATCGGACTTATACTTTATATATTTCTACCAAATTTTTTATTTTTTCTAAAAGCTTATCACGCAAAGATTGCGGTGATACCACTTTAATATCTCCCCCAAATTGAAGTAGCCAGCCAATTAATCCATCGCTGTCAAAAGCCTTAGTTGAAACAAAAAAGTTTTTATTATCAGGTTCGTTTCTGATATAAATATCGTCTCCAAATTTATCTATAATTTGGCGTTCTGATTCTACACCTACTTTTTCGAGATATTGAATAATATCATTAGTTGTAAGCGGATTTTGTTCATCAGAATATTTTCTAAAAATATCCAGTAAATATAATAATTTAATTTTTTGATTTGAATTTCCGGACATTTTAATTCACCTCTGCTTCTTTTGCTAACGAAATAAATTCATCATAATCATAAAGTGCATTAATAGCCGTAAGCATTGAATTGGTTGACATTTTTGATGGAAGCGATAATTTTATAAGTAAGCTTTGCCGTAATGCTTTGCTGTTATCAGAACCGGATAATCCAAGTTCAAACAAATCGGTATGCGTTACTTGTTGTCCTTTTTTATCAGTTTTTTGGCACAACACACCGGCTCGTGAAAATGCTTTCAATATCAAATTGTCGTCAACGCCCTCAACTCCCAAAAGTCCTGCTGATGACGCTTTTACCTTGCGCTTTTCCTTGCCTAATATTTCCGGAATGTAAACATGAGTGATTAATTCAGAAGGTATACAGCCTTTCAGATATGAGCGAATCATCATTCCTGCTGAATCACTGTCCGTCAAAATAATTATTCCGCTTTTTTGAGCCAATCTCTTAATAAGCTCAAGTTTTTCTTTGTCTTTAAAAACTGAAAACCCATTAGTAACAATAATTGGAGCATCAACAATGTTCTCCAAACGGATTTTATCATATTTTCCCTCTACAATTATTGCCTTTTCGAGTTTAATCAAATTGCCACCCCTTTAGCGGAAATATATACAAGCTGTGCCATAAGCCGTTCCAATAAAATTCTAGAATCCATTTTTGTGCTTTTAAGCTGCTTATCGCAATCCAGCAATTCACAAAGTGAAAGTTCCAGTTGATGACAGCTAAGCCTGCGAGAATCCCTCTCCCCGTTTGTCAGTTTAAATGACATTCTGGCATTATATCCTAAATCTGCCGCTACAGCTTCAACACGCAAGCCACTGTCAACAGCTACTTTTGCTCGATACATATCGATATATGCCGATGATATTATTGAAAGTATAATCACAGGTTCGGTACGCATGAAAAATAAATCATCCAGAATTTTATATGCAGTATTTAAATTCTGTGAAATCAAAGCTTTTGACAAATTAAACACAGACACTTCAACAGAACGAGAGCAAACCTCATCAACCTCTTTGTTTGTGATTATGCCATTTTTTGAATAAGCGCACAATTTTTCAAGCTCGTTTATAAGTGTAGATAAATCATCAGAACACGATTCTATCAAATATCGGGCAGTTGTTGGTTCAAGGTGAGAGTTGCGCTTGGTTGCACCGCCACAAAGCATACGAATTAGCTCGCTTGTTGATTTTTTTTCAACATTAAAAATACATCCGCCGGATTTTTCAACGGCATTCATAATTTTTTTAGCCTTTTCTGAAAGCTTTTTAGCGTTTATTTCAACAACTTCAAACCAAAGAACCAAACACGTAGATGGTGACGGATTTGAAACAATATTTAAAAGTTTTTCGAATTCACTTGATGAAATTTTATCAATATTAAGGTCACATACAGAAACATATTTTTTATCGCTCATAAACGGCAATGAATTTACGGCATCAAAGACTTCTTGAACATTAATATCGCTGTCAAATTCATTTAAATTAAAATCCTTATTACCTTTTACAGTTTTTTCAGCAATTTTTTTAACATAATGTTTTATTAAATATTGCTCATCACCAAATATAAAATATATGGGATATAGGTTTGATTTTCCTGTTTGAGACTTTAAATCAATTTCATTCAAGATGTGCATCTAAACACCAACCTTCGTTAGCCTTTCGGCAATTATTTTATATAATCCATCGCCTTTTGTTCTGATAACCGTGGCTGTATTTTCCCCATTAAAGTAATTAGTAATTCCCTGATTATTCAGTTTACTGCAAACAAAATCGTATTTTGCCGCATCTCCCGTAACCACAGCAACGGTACTGTCTGTATTAGGAATATTGTCGCAAATTGCTGTACTTGTAATTATTATATCAATGGTAAAGTCCAACTGCAACTTTGACAGATCCATATAACTCGTTGTTAGTAAAGCCACAATGCCGCCGATATTTACTTTTATAAAACAGCCGTAATTTTGACTAATTGCAGTTATTTCTACATCATCCCATATTTTTGTGGTGGAATGTTCGATAGGTTTAGAAACAGAAATATAATCGTAAGGAGACAAAACATCAAAACTAGTATAAGTTTGAGATGGCATAAGAATATTTTCGCTCGGGAAAGACTCTACGACATCAACAGCACCGCCTGCGCAGTTTTCCTGATAAGTTGGAACAAACACAGCTTTAGTACAATTAAGTCCTCTGGAGCCATAATAATCATTCAATTTTTTGACAATACTTTTACTGTTTGAACAACCAATTATTACAGCTTCATTACCTCGATTTAAAACAACCGAATATCCTGAAGCATCATTGATAACAGCAATTTCGGTAATATTAACGTTAACAATACAACTTGAAGCAATGGATGATAGAAGCATAAAAACAGAAAGTATTGCAACAAATTTTAATCTTATGCGGTCTTTGCAAATAACAAGAGCAACACCAAGCAAAAGTAAAACTGCCGCATTCCAAATTAAAAACCAGTTATAGCCTACTTGTGCTTTCGCAAATGGCAAACTCGACAAATATTTGGCACAAATTATTGTATATCTAATAAAAACAGAGCAACAAAAAGAGAACAAATTTGCAACAACGCCTAAAAACGGTATGCAAGACAAAGCTAAACCAATCAGGCAAATAACCATTGCCGCCATTGTTGCAGTTTCGATTGCTAAATTTGCGACGGGTGAGATAATTGAGATCCACCCAAAGAAAGCTGCTATAAACGGAAGTGTTGCCAAACTCGCAGCAACTGATTGTGTAAACACCAAAACAAAACCGCCGGCAATTTTATGAAACATACCGGATAGTTTAATATGCCCCATTACTGCATCATAAAATTTTGGTGCAATCACTATAATTCCCAACATAGAGCTGCATGACAGCAGAAAAGACAAGCTGCAAATATAAAATGGATTAACTAATAGCATAATTAATATTGCAGCGCCAAGCGAATTTAGCGGATCTGATTTTCTAAAGACAATAATTCCAACAAGCATAATTATATATGTTATTCCCGATCTGACAACAGGCGGTGAAAAACCCGTAATTGCCATTACACCAAGGACAACTAATATCGTAAGCCCGGCACTAATCCTGCGCCTTACTCTAAGCTTATTTAGTAATGTCATAATAACAGAGCAAAAGACAGCTAAGTGAAGTCCGGAAACAGAAAATATATGAATAACTCCGCAAGTTTTAAACCATGAGTATAATTCATTGCTAATGCCATCGGTATCACCCAAAATAAGGCCGCGCATTATCCCGGCAGTCTCACTGTCAAAAGATTTTTTAATTTTCTCACGAATTGCAATTCTTAAATTTACTGCAATATTATATAATGGTTTGTTTTGCGGAACATTATCCAGTGTGAGAATATATGTAGAAGCGCCAATATATACTTTGTTAGAATAATTTGAAAATTTATATTGATCCGATAATTCATTAAATTCAACAGTTGCAGTCACCATATCAAAAGCATTTATTTCGTCTTTTACATCTGCCATCAGCCTTAGTTTGACAGCTTGTGGTGCGCCTTTTAGCCCAATCTGTTCCGTCTTGACATAATAAACTTTATATGCCTCAAACTGTTCAGGCTCTTCGACCACCTGCCCATAAATTTCTGCTGTATTACCAGCCAATGTTAAAACGGGGCTAATATTATGATTATAATATAACAGATAAAATCCGCCAAAAAGCGAAACACAAAAAAGAATTATAGCGTAATATTTTGCAATTTTAATGCGAGAACTCAACAAAAATAGCACAAGTGTTGCAAGTGTCAACAGACTGCAAATCAGCAAAACAGTTCTAATAGTTAATAGACATGAAAAGCCGATAAAACACGCGACAGAAATCCCTGCGCAAAAAAGTACTCTTTTCATAAATCCACCATACGAAAAGCCCTCATCAAATTCAGCATAAATTCCGGATAATAGTATACCCTCGAAAAAAATCCGAGGGTACAAAAAAACTTATTTAAAAAACAACGGCAAGGGTTCCAAAAAAATAATGTCATCACGTTTTTCGGCATCACCCTCTGCCAATATAGCGCAAGAAGCTATAATGTTGCCACCGGCAGTATTAACCAATTCGCGAACAGCTTCAAGAGACTCCCCTGTGCTGATTACATCATCAACAATAAGAACTCGTTTGCCCTTCATCATGTTTACTTCGTCTTCACCAATATATAACTTCTGAGGGTGGGCAGTTGTAATAGAGCGAACATCGACAGAAATTGGATTTATCATATAAACCTTTATACCTTTTCTGGCAACAATATAAGGCTTACCTGTTTGTCTTGAAAATTCATATGCAAGTGGTATGCTTTTAGCTTCCGGTGTCACAATTACATCAAACTCAGGAAGCTTTTTAAGTAATTCTGTTGTTGCAGCAATAGTAATCTCAACATCGCCAAAAAGGACAAATGCTGCAATGTCTAACTTATCATTGACTGCACAAAGAGGAAGTTTGCGTTTTATGCCTGCAATAGTAATATCGTAATATTTTTTCATTATATTCTAACACCTTTATTAAATAAATTATATAATCATTAAAAATCAACCCGGAGGCCAAGAAAGATTACGACGTGCCAATAAATGAAAATGCAAATGATTTACAGTCTGACCGCCATCTTCTCCACAGTTATTTACAACTCTAAATCCATTTTCCAAATTGTTTTCTTTGGCTATTATTGCAATTGCTTCAAAAACCTTAGCAACAACAATACTGTTTTCAGAATTAATTTTATTTGCACCGGAAATATGTGCTTTGGGAATTACAATTACGTGAAAAGGAGCTTGTGGGTCAATATCATAGAAAGCTAAAACATCATCATTTTCAAACATTTTCTTGCTTGGAATTTCTCCGGAAACTATTTTGCAAAACAAGCAATCCATACATACCGCCCTTTCTCATTTTAACATAGCAATTATTAAATCACCTGCAGATGATAAAGCATCATTTATTTTTGAAACATCCTTCACACCGGCCATCGCAAAATCCGGACGTCCGCCACCCTTTCCGCCTGCAATAGCAGCAATAGCGCTGACCAGCTTTCCTGATTGAACACCATTAATTTGGGCAACACTTCCGGCGGTAACAGCAATAGTGGCGCTTTCATCGCTTATGTCCACAAACACAGCAACAGTATCAGGTGCTTTATCACGAATTACTTCAGCCATGCTACGAACAGCCTCGCTGCCAACAGCCTTAAAAGTAGCGGTTAGCAGTTTAACATTACCGACTGTTTTAGCATCTTTCAGCAAATCAGATACCTGCATAACAGCAAGCTTTGAATTAAGACGTTCGATTTCTTTTTCTTTTTCCTTAAGTTCGGCCGAAACTTGTTCACAACGGCGAACTAAATCAGCAGTATTGTTTAATTTTAGCGCTGCTGCGGCACCGCAAATTTCACTTAAGCTATCATTTATAAGTTCCAAAACGCCAAATCCTGTTACAGCTTCTATTCTTCTGACTCCGGAAGCAATAGAAGACTCTGAAATAATCTTAAACATACCAATTTTGGATGTATTGTCAACGTGTGTACCGCCGCAAAGCTCAATTGATTTTTCTCCGGTCGCTACAACTCTGACCATATTTCCATACTTCTCACCAAACAGAGCCATTGCACCCATCGATTTTGCCTCCGCAATAGGCATTTCTTCGTTTAACACATTAATACTTGCAAAAATTGCATCATTTACATAGCTTTCAATTTTTGATAGCTCATCACTTGTAAGTGCTGAGAAATGGGTAAAGTCAAAACGAACTAAATTATCAGATACAAGCTGACCCGCCTGCTCAACATGTGTTCCCAGAACTTTTCTAAGTGCGGCTTGAAGTAAATGTGCGGCTGTGTGATTGCGGCGAATAGCCATTCTGCGCTCTACATTAATTTCTGCTTTAACGGTATCTCCAACCTTAATAGCACCGTTCTTAACAGCACAAACATGTGTAAAGAGACCATTTTGATTCTTTAGTGTGTTTTCAACATCTATTTCACAATCGTTACTTTTCAAAGTGCCGATATCGCCAATTTGTCCGCCGCTTTCAGCGTAAAATGGAGTTGTATTTAAAATTATAAGTGCAGAATCACCTTCTGCGGCAAAATCCACTCTCTTGGAATCACTAATAATTGCAATAACTTTTGCGTCGCAATCATTTTGTTTGTATCCGCAAAATGAAGTGGAAAAAATATCGTTTAAAAGATTTGCTTCACCCTTCCAGGCTTCTGCATCAGCACTTTTACGAGAATTACGAGCACGGGTGCGTTGCTCAAGCATTAAATCGTTAAATCTTTGCTCATCAACAGTGAACCCTTTTTCCTCAACAATATCCTTTGTTAAATCAAGCGGAAATCCATAGGTATCATTTAATTTAAATGCATCATCGCCTGAAATAACTTCACTAGTATTAGAAGCTGTCAGTTCATCAAGCATTTTAAGACCTTGGTCAATTGTTTTGCCGAAGTTATCTTCTTCAACACTTATTAATTTCTTAATAAGATCACGTTTCTCAAGCAGCTCCGGATATGCACTCTTATTCTCTTCAATAACAGTATCACAAAGCTCACTCAGGAATGGTCTGCTAATTCCTAAAAGTCTGCCATGACGAGCAGCTCTGCGAAGTAGTCGTCTTAAAACATATCCACGACCTTCGTTAGAAGGAAATACACCGTCGGCAATCATAAAGCTTGTTGAGCGAATATGATCTGTGATAACACGCATTGAAACATCTTTTTCGGAATCAGCTTTATATTCTACACCGGCTATTTTGCTCAAATGCAACATTATGTTTCTAACAGTATCAACCTCAAATAGGTTATCAACGCCCTGAGAAATGCAAGCAAGCCTCTCAAGTCCCATGCCTGTATCAATATTTGGGTGAGAAAGTGGCGTGTAGTTGTTGTTGCCGTCACTTTCAAACTGTGTAAACACTAAATTCCAGAATTCTGTATAACGGTCACAATCGCAGCCTACTCCGCAAGTTGGGCTTCCGCATCCATACTTTTCACCGCGATCAAAATATATTTCAGAGCAAGGACCGCAAGGTCCGCTGCCATGCTCCCAAAAATTATCCTCTTTGCCTAATCTAACAATATGGTCAGCTGAAACGCCAACCTCCTTAGTCCAAATTTCAAAAGCTTCATCATCGTTCATGTAAATCGTGACCCATAACTTTTCAACCGGCATCTCCATAACTTTGGTGCAAAACTCCCAAGCCCATGCAGTTGCTTCATGCTTAAAATAATCTCCAAATGAAAAATTTCCGAGCATTTCAAAATAAGTACCATGTCTTGCTGTTTTGCCAACGCGCTCAATATCAGGTGTACGAATACACTTCTGGCAGGTGGTGATACGAGTTTTGGGTGGAGTGATTTCACCAGTGAAATATTTTTTCATTGGTGCCATGCCCGAGTTTATTAGAAGTAATGAATTGTCATTCTGCGGAACAAGCGAAAAGCTTCCCAGGCGCAGATGACCCTTACTTTCAAAAAAAGACAAGTATTTTTCTCTAAGAGTATTGAGAGACAACCATTCCATATTAAAACCATCCTAGCATTAAAAATCAATAAAATTTTTTTGAAAACCCAATTTATTATTATATCCGTTAACCTACTTTTTGTCAATCTTCGCCATAAGTTTTATCAATTATATAAAGTTGCAATTTTTTCGCAAATGTTCTTGAAAACAGGTGTGCAATCGGTTGAGCTAGATGTTATGTTTTCAACCATTATGGAAATTACATATTCTTTTCCCGAAATTTCATAAAATCCACAAATCCAACCATTCAAAACATCTTTCTCTCCAATTATCCAACCTGTTTGTGCAGTTGAAGTTTTTGCGCCTGCAATTCCGACACTCGGCTTAGCTGTGGTTCCTGTTCCCTCATCCAACGCAGATATCAAAAATGATTTTATCGTATCAGCAGTTGACTTACGCATTACCTGTGTTTTTTCTGCACTGTTGTCAAAGGCAGTGAATTTCCCTGCCGTAAGATATCCTTCTACTATTGACGGTATCGTATATTTTCCACCACTGCAAATTGCATCATATAGAGTAGTAATCCCGAGTGGTGAAATCATTAAATCTCCCTGTCCAATTGCAAGATTAGCAAGTGCAGTATCAAGTCGCCGCAAAGTAGCTATATCAGTTAAACCACCCGCATCCGACACAAGCCCCCCTCCGATGCTGAGACTATTACCAAAGCCACAAAGCTTTTCCATATTGTAAATATTATCAGCACCAACGGTAAGTGCAAGATTATAAAAATAAGTATTGCAGGAATATGCGATAGCCGATTTCATATCCATTAATCCATGTCCGCTTAACTTGTGACATCTGAAACGTTGGTTAGATACATTAAGCGACCCAGTACATTCATAGCTGAAATCAGCAGTTATTCCATTTTCCAGTGCAGAAGCTGCAACACAAGGTTTAAATGATGAGCCTACGCTGTAAGCTGATAATGCTCTATTTATAAAAGGCGAGTTTGGGGCATTAATACTGTCTGCTAAATTATTTTGATTAAAAGTCGGAACGCTTGCCATAGCACGAATTTTTCCTGTTCCGGCTTCGGTAACAACAGCAGCACCGGCCACAGTATTTGACAATGCTTCTTCAACAAACTTTTGTATTCTGGAATCTAATGTCAGTACAACATTGTTTGTAAGAGAATTAATATTATTTATGGTTGCTTCTAATCCCGGCAGCATATTTCCCTGGGCATCGGCTGAATATTTCAAACTAGCCGAAACACCGGAATCCAATACGTCGTTTAATCCGGATTCGATTCCTGACGTACCTTTTCCTTCGCTGTTAAGATATCCAACAACATGAGCGGCAAGCTGGTTATCAGAATACCTGATCGGAACCTCGTAAGTGATTGTGCCGTTCATATTCTTAGAATCCACCTCAACTAAAATTGGCTTATTTGAATTTAGTCTTTGGAGTGCTGTTTTTAAACCTTCGCCCGACAACAATGAAGACAGAGATATAACTCCTTTGGGCGTCGGCAATATAATCGATACTGTTTTCGATTCACTGCCGGTAAGTTTGATATAGTTAGTATCATAAATATCACCACGAACATTATACAGCTTGATTGTAGCTGTGGATTGACTTTCTGCAGATGCTTTTAGTGTTTCACTTGATGCAAATGCCATTAGTCTGATTATACAAACAAAAAACAAACATATTACAACAAACAGTGTCATTGCTGAACGACTCTGAAACTTGTCAAATTTGAATTTCATAAAAGTACCCCCTTGAAAGGATAATGATAAAAATATCATAACCTTTTTAAGGGGGTTTAATACTAATTCCAATTAAAAGGCGTCCAAGATTTGCAAGGATTTTTTATGTGAGGCAAGGCGGAGGACGAATGCGGGCTATCGCCCACCGAGGACGACAACGCAGTCTCGAAGACAAAAGGCCTATTAGATTGAATGGCTCTTAGTTGGAATTAGTATAAATCAAAAACTCAGGCTTTCATTCTTAAAAGAGAGCCTTTTTTTACTTCGCGGTCATATGGTATTTTTACAATCATCATTGGATGCGGAGCAGAGTCAATTG
>JAQVYP010000055.1:0-1423 GCA_029004655.1 Oscillospiraceae bacterium
ACAATCTGTGTTTCGGTGTGCCCGAATGTTTGAAGCTGGCCAATAAAAATGTCGAGGTTTTCAGTGCTTTTAAAGGCAACCTTAATAAGCATTGAATAATGTCCTGTAACACAATTGCATTCCATTACATTAGGATGATTTTGGATAAAGGGATAAAACAGTGGCTTTTGTGAGGGCTGCACCTCAAGATTAACGAATGCAACAATTGGATAGCCAAGTAATTTATAATTTATGTTTGCACTGTATCCCGTTATAATATTATCACGCTCGAGTCTTTCGATTCTAGCGCCAGTTGCGGGCGAAGACAGAAACACTTGTGCGGCAAGTTGCTTAAGAGGTGCTCTCGCGTTTTCTTGTAAAAGACTTATAAGTTCTAAATCAATTTTATCCATTATATTCTCCTTAAAAAGCGGTAACTTAATATATTTAATTTATACCCTATTATAACACAAAAAATCGAGAGTTTTCAATTAATTTTATTAAGAAAATTTGTTTGATTGGAAAAAGGTTTATCCGTAATTGATTTTGACTAAATACACCTTGAAAAAAATCCCATAATAGACTATAATGAGAAGAACAAATGTTTATTTTATCAATTGAGGTGCTATATGGATTTAGACAAGAATTGCGCTTGCTGCTTTACCGGACATAGGCCGCAAAAATTCGCTTTTCCATTAGATTGTGAAAATGAAGATTATTTGAAATTTAATGATAAGCTTGAAAGCACAATCAGGCTGCTTGTTCAAAGAGGAATTACGGATTTCTATTGTGGGGGTGCATATGGTTTTGATTTGATGGCTGCAGAGACTGTGTTGTCGGTTAAAAATCATAATATTGGTATACGGCTTTTTTGCGTAATTCCATTTAAGAATCAGGCAGCCCTATGGAGCAATAAATGGCAAGAAAGATATGAAAATGTTTTGAGGAATTCTAATGAAACAGTGATGATCTCGGAGAATTACTCACCGGGTGTGTATCAAAAAAGGAATCGTTATATGGTGGACCACTCTTCCGTGCTGGTGGCATATTTTGACGGAAAGCCGGGAGGCACAAAAAGCACTGTTAATTATGCTAAGGCCTGCTGCAAAAGAATAATTAACATAGCATCTGATGATGAAAGTTGGTCTAACGAAGATAGCTATTCGGCCGAGCAGTTGAAATTGGGTTAGCTTTTCTATTAATATTTAAGTTATGATAATACGAGTGGGAAGTTTAAAAAATGAGTAGAAAAAACAAAAAGGTCAAAAAAATCCACAAAATTGTAATATGTTTATTAATTGCATTCGTTGTGGGAGTTGCATCATTATTTGGAACTAACGCATATGTTAAATCATCAGTAAAAGATAGGATCATACCAGCAGGGGACGCTACTGATTTGAGTGCAGATTGCATTTTGGTACTCGGTGCACGGGTGTATGAAAGT
>JAQVYP010000055.1:1523-10131 GCA_029004655.1 Oscillospiraceae bacterium
TGCATCATTATTTGGAACTAACGCATATGTTAAATCATCAGTAAAAGATAGGATCATACCAGCAGGGGACGCTACTGATTTGAGTGCAGATTGCATTTTGGTACTCGGTGCACGGGTGTATGAAAGTGGTACGCTAAGCCCTATGCTTCAAGATCGTTTGACTCAAGGAATTGAACTCTATAATGGGGGAGCATCAGATAGATTGCTTGTGAGCGGAGACCACGGCAGTGATGGCTATGATGAAGTTAATGCTATGAAGCAGTTTGCAATTGATGCCGGAATTGCCTCCGAAAATGTTTTTATGGATCATGCAGGTTTTTCAACTTATGAAAGTTTGTACCGTGCAAGAGATATTTTTGAGGTGAAAAAGATAATTATTGTAACTCAAAATTATCATCTGTACCGTGCGCTATACATAGCGAAAAAGCTGGGGCTTGATGCATATGGGGTCGCATCTGATCCACAAAAATATGGTGGACAGACAAAAAGGGAAATTCGAGAAATTGTTGCAAGGGTAAAGGATTTCTTTTTTGTAATTGTGAAGCCAAAGCCAACATACCTTGGCGAAACGATTCCAGTTGACACAAACGGTGATTTGACAAACGACTAAAAAAAGGCAACGCGGACTCTAAAATGAGGTGACATTTATTGAATAATATGTATATTGATAAAGTACTTATAAAATCTTTGGATGAAACCTCGTACATTGCAAATTTACCTGTTGTTAAAAATTTGACAAAGAAAAAAGAACTGCGTTTAGGTAACCCAGTTACTTTCTTGGTGGGTGAAAATGGTACAGGTAAATCAACTCTTTTAGAAGGAATTGCTGTTTGTGCAGGATTTAATGCAGAAGGTGGATCAAGAAACTTTGATTTTTTCACTAAATCCACAGAGTCCAATTTATATAAGTATTTAACACTTGTAAAACATCGTTATGAAAAAGACGGTTTCTTTTTGCGTGCTGAAAGTTTTTATAATGTTGCTAGCTACATTGACGATTTAGACAACCAACCATCTGCAGAACCGCTTATCTCGGCATATGGAGGTAATTCATTGCATCATCAGTCTCATGGAGAGAGCTTTTTATCATTGGTCCAAAATCGTTTTAGTGGACATGGTTTATATATTCTTGATGAACCAGAGGCTGCGCTATCGCCGTTACGTCAAATGACATTACTTTTAGAGATTAAAAGATTAGCAGAGCTAGATTCTCAGTTTATAATAGCTACACATTCGCCAATTCTTCTAGCTTATCCTAATGCTAAAATTTATGAATTAACAGATAATGATATAAAGTTAACACCGTATCAAGAAACTGAGCATTATAAGTTAACAAAGCAATTTATAGAAAATCCGGATCTTATGATTAAATATCTATTGGATGAACATTCTACAAAATAAGTATCACGCAAGAAATCCTCGAGATATTTCTCGAGGATTTCGTTTTTTGTGTATTAATGTTTCTCAGTATTTTATATTATAATCAGAGTGAAATTAATATGCAATACCTTGAGCCATCATAGCATCTGCAACCTTTTCAAATCCGGCAATGTTTGCACCGGCAACTAAGTTGCCTTTAACGCCGTATTTTTCAGCTGCATTGTATGCATTGTGGAAAATATTAACCATGATGTCATGGAGTTTAGAATCAACCTCTTCAAATGTCCAGCCGTAACGCATGGAATTCTGGCTCATTTCGAGAGCTGAGGTAGCAACACCGCCGGCATTAGCAGCTTTAGCAGGTGCGAAGAGAATGCCGTTGCTCTGGAAAACTTCAACAGCTTCTGGAGTTGAAGGCATATTTGCGCCCTCACCAACAGCGATAACGCCGTTTTTAATAAGAATTTCAGCAGATTCTTTGTCAATTTCATTCTGAGTTGCGCAAGGAAGAGCAACGTCACAAGGGATTGTCCATACGCCTTTGCATCCAGCAGTATATACAGAGCCGGCAACGCGATTTGCATACTCTGAAATACGTCCGCGCTCAACCTCTTTGATTTGCTTAACAACATCAATGTTGATACCGTTTGCATCATAAATATAACCGTTAGAGTCAGACATAGTAACAACCTTGCCACCAAGCTGAGTAGCTTTTTGTGCTGCATAGATTGCAACGTTGCCGGAACCGGAAATAACAACAGTTTTGCCTTCGAAAGAAGAATTGTTCATGACGGAAAGCATTTCCTGAGTTAAGTAGCAAAGGCCGTAACCTGTAGCCTCTGTACGAGCAAGAGAACCGCCATAAGCAAGGCCCTTGCCGGTAAGAACACCTGTAAACTCGTTGCGAAGACGTTTGTATTGACCATACATATAGCCGATTTCACGCGCGCCGGTACCGATATCACCTGCCGGAACGTCAGTGTCAGCACCGATGTGTTTAGAAAGCTCTGTCATAAAGCTCTGGCAGAAACGCATTACTTCGTTGTCTGATTTACCTTTAGGATCGAAATCAGAGCCGCCTTTACCGCCGCCGATTGGAAGACCTGTAAGGCTATTCTTGAATATCTGCTCAAATCCGAGGAATTTTATAACAGATGCATTAACAGAAGGATGAAGGCGAATGCCGCCCTTGTAAGGTCCGATAGCAGAGTTGAATTGAACTCTGAATCCACGATTTACATGCACTTTGCCGTTATCGTCAACCCAAGAGACGCGGAAAAATATTTGACGCTCAGGCTCAACAATACGATCGATTACGCCTGTTTCGACAAGCTTAGGATTCTTTTCGACAACAGGTTCGAGAGACTCTAAAACTTCTCTGACTGCCTGATGGAATTCCGGTTCGTTAGGATTGCGCTTTGTTACCTGCTCGTAGACATTTGCAAGATACTGGTTTTTAAATGACATATAGAATGCTCCTTAATTTTTATTTTATAATAAAACGATATATTTATAATAATATCTTTATATTATTTTGTCAATACCTAAAATAAGCTTATTTTATTAACCTTACTGTATTTTTATTATGATATGTGTCTTGATTGGTATACATTGATATGTTATAATTCACATTATATAAATAGTAGTAACAAATGGAGGGGAAATTTGTGCAGGAATCAACAATTGCGGCGATTGCCACACCGCTCGGTGAAGGCGGCATCGGTGTTGTCAGAATTTCGGGAAAATTGGCGAAAGCGGTTGCAGACAGTATTTTCAGATCGGCTTCAGGCAAAAAAGTTTCTGAAGCGGCAGGCTACACTGCGCTGTATGGCAACGTCGTAAATGATGGTCAAATTGTTGACGAAGTTATTGCGCTTGTTTTCACTTCTCCCAAAAGCTATACGGGTGAGGATACTGTGGAAATTTCCGCTCATGGAGGTCCTTATGTTGTCAAACAGGTTTTGAGGGCAGCTTTGCAAAACGGAGCAAGGCCAGCAGAGGCCGGTGAGTTTACTAAGAGAGCATTTTTAAACGGTAAAATGGATTTGACACAAGCGGAGTCGGTTATGGGTATTATTTCTGCAACAGGAAAGCAGGCGTTGCAAGCGTCGGTAACGGCCCGTGACGGCGCAGTGTCACAAACCATTAATTCTATAAAAGAGCAATTGCTTGAGGCGGCGTCCAGAGTTGCGGCATTCTCCGATTTTCCTGATGAAGATTTGGAGTTCAGCGGAATTGATATGCTAGGCATTTTAATAGAAGGCGCTAAGTTAAAATTGGAATCGCTGCTTAAAAATTATGATGCGGGGCGAGTCCTTCGAGAAGGAATTAATACTGTTATAATTGGCAAACCCAATGTCGGAAAGTCTACGCTTATGAATTTGCTGACAGGGTGTGAGCGCTCAATTGTAACTTCGGTTGCCGGAACAACTCGTGATGTGGTGGAAGAAACTGTGATGTTGGGCGATATCAAACTTCGTCTTGCCGATACGGCCGGACTGCACGAAACAGAAGATGAGGTTGAAAAAATCGGAGTGGAGCGTGCAATTCAGCGTATGGAAGCAGCTCAACTTATTATTGCCGTTTTTGATTCATCTAGTCCTTTGACAGAGCAAGATAAGCAATTAATAGAAACAGCCAAAGATCACCCCACAGTTGCAGTACTTAATAAATCAGACTTAGATATTGTAATTGATGAAAAGTGGTTTAAGGATAAAAATATTCCCACTGTCACAATATCTGCGAAGAATCGTGAGGGAACAGAGCAATTGCAAATGGAAATCGAAAAACTGGTAGGCATTAATAATCTTAATGCAGATATGGCAGTAATGTCAAGCGAACGCCAAAGAGAATGTGCCGCAAAAGCATATGATTTACTGATACAAGCAACAGAAATTTTGAACATGGGAATGACTTTTGATGCGGTTGGTGTTATTATAGATGATGCATTGGCGTCCCTAATGGAGTTAACAGGCGAGAGGGTTACCGTAGAGGTGGCCAATGAAGTGTTTAAACGCTTTTGTGTTGGAAAATAGAAACCATAATTTTAAGGAATGTGAATATAATGGCATATTTTGCCGGAAAATACGATGTAGCAGTAATAGGAGCCGGTCACGCCGGTGTAGAGGCGGCACTCAGCGCCGCTCGAATGGGGTGCACAACCGCAGTTTTTACAATAAATATGGATTGGGTCGGCAATTTGCCTTGCAACCCTTCTATTGGTGGCACCGCAAAAGGTCATCTTGTAAGAGAGATAGATTCTTTGGGTGGAGAAATGGGTAAGGCAGCCGATAAGAACACATTGCAAAATCGTATGCTAAATCGCGGTAAGGGACCTGCGGTGCATTCACTTCGCGCTCAAATAGATCGTAGAAGCTACAGCGGATATATGAAACACGCATTGGAATTGCAACGGGGTTTGCATTTAAGACAAGCAGAAATTGTAGATTTGTTTGCCGATGAGCAAGGGCTTTGGCATGTTGTAACTAAACTTGACGCAGAATATGTTTGCAAGGCTGTAGTTATTGCAACGGGAACATTTTTGGGCGGAAGAATCTATGTGGGCGAAGTCAATTATTCGGGTGGTCCTGACGGAACATTTGCTGCAAACGAGCTTTCAAAGGCACTTTATAAGCTTGATTTGCCACTCCGCCGTTTTAAAACAGGAACACCGGCAAGAGTTCTTAGAAGCAGCATCGATTTTTCAGATTTGGAACCACAGCCGGGTGATGAAAAAATTACACCGTTCAGTTATTCAACCAAAGATGGGGAAGTTAAGAATAAAGTTGAGTGTCACATTTCCTATACAAATGATGACACAAAGAAAGTAATATTAGAAAATCTGCATCGGTCTCCGCTGTATTCGGGGGTAATTAAAGGTGTGGGCCCAAGATATTGTCCGAGTATTGAGGACAAGATAGTGCGCTTCCCGGATAAACTCCGCCATCAGCTTTTTATTGAACCGTGTGGAGAAAACACTGAGGAAATGTATTTGCAGGGCATGTCGTCATCATTACCGGAAGAGGTTCAAATTGCCATTTATCATACAGTCAAAGGACTTGAAAATGTACAGATTATGAGAAATGCATATGCTATTGAATATGATTGTGTCGATCCGTTGGCTATGTTTGCATCATTGGAATTCAAAAATCAATCCGGACTTTTCGGAGCAGGTCAGTTCAATGGCTCGTCAGGTTATGAAGAGGCAGCGGCACAAGGACTGGTTGCAGGAATCAATGCGGCTCGCAGGGTATTGGGTCAGCAGCCGATGATTTTGGAAAGATCAAACTCCTATATCGGAACGCTGATTGACGATTTGGTGACAAAGGGCTGTACCGACCCATATAGAATGATGACGTCACGTTCGGAATATCGTTTAGTGTTGCGCCAAGATAATGCTGACGAAAGATTAATGCCAACAGGCCGTGAAAACGGACTTATAAGCGACCAAGAGTGGCAAGAATTTTTATTTCGCAAGAGCCAGAAAGAAGCCGAGATAGCCCGGCTATCTGCGACAACCGTTGCCCCAAGTCAGGAACTCAACGATATACTCGAAACAAGAGGAACAGTGCCGTTGACCACGGGAATAAAGCTTGCGGATTTAATCCGCCGCCCCCAGGTTAATTATGAATGTTTGGCTCCATTTGATAAGAATAGGCCTGCATTGCCTGATGAAATTGCCCAAAAAGTTGAAATTGAAATTAAGTATGAGGGATATATTAATCGACAATTATCCCAAATTGCCGAAATGAAACGGTTGGAGTGCAAAGTTCTTCCGGAAACTATGAATTTCGATTTAGTTGCCGGTTTAAGAAATGAGGCTAAAGAAAAGCTAAAAAAAGTCCGCCCAACAAATATTGGACAAGCCTCTCGAATTTCGGGCGTATCCCCTGCGGACATTTCGGTGCTGATGATTTACTTGGAAAAGAATAAATAAATTTCAAATCCAGCACTAATTTGTTTTTTGTTAGGATGACTGGAAATAACTAAATGGTTTTGAGGGTTGTCAAACAGGAGATTTTAAGATATAATTATTTTCAGTGAGAAGCTGGAGTAAACTATATTGCTTGAATCTGCCATCCAAAAGGGTGGCATTTTTTATATGAGGAGAAAAAATGTGGAATTTAATTTGGCCAATATTAATCGTTATTATATCTAATGTAATTTATCATATACTTTCAAAATCAACGCCAAGCGGTGCACAGCCGATGGCCTCGTTGTTGATAACATACCTTGTGGCGGCAACTGTTACGGCAATCTTGTATTTTATAACAAGTCCCACAAAGAATTTGTTGCAGGATATTAAAAGTCTTAACTGGACGAGTTTTTTGCTTGGAATTGCCGTTGTGGGACTGGAATTTGGATATATTCAGGTTTATCGTGCCGGTTGGAACATTAGCGTTGGATCGCTGGTTGCAAATCTTGGCTTGGCGGTAGGTTTGGTTATTGTTGGATTGTTACTGTATCATGAAAATATTTCTGCAAAGCAAATCATTGGAATTATTATGTGTTTAGTGGGTATTGTTTTTATTAATATAAAATAATCAAAAAGGAAAATATATTATGACAAGTCAAAATAAAATTCAATATATAAAGATGACGGAAACTCCTGTTAAAAGGCTGATTTTAACACTGGCAGTTCCAACAATCGTTAGCATGCTGGTATCGGCAATTTATAATACAGCAGATACATACTTTGTATCACAAATTAACACAAGTGCATCAGGTGCTGTTGGTGTTGTGTTTTCAGTTATGGCAATCATGCAGGCAGTTGGATTTTTGTTTGGTATGGGTGCCGGAAGCAATATCTCAAGACTTTTGGGGCAACAAGATAGCGAACAAGCTAATAGGGTTGCGGCTTCCAGTGTGGTTTCGTCATTCTGCTTAGGGGTACTAATCACAATTCTAGGACTTGTTTTTATTGAGCCACTTATGAATATTTTAGGCGCAACTGAAACTATTTTGCCATATGCTACAGATTATGCAAAATTTATCTTTATGGGAGCTCCTTTTATAATCACTTCATTTGTACTCAATAATATTTTAAGAGCACAAGGCAATGCGGTGCTTTCCATGGTGGGTCTGAGTGTGGGTGGCTTGTTGAATATAGTACTGGATCCTCTTTTTATTTTTGCATTTGATATGGGGATTGCCGGATCGGCGATTGCCACAATAATAAGTCAAATTATAAGTTTTGTTATATTAATTTCACTCTTTATAAAGGGCAAAAGCATGATTTCGCTGAATTTTAAATATATATCAAGAACATTCAGCACTTATTGGTTGGTTATAAAGGCCGGAATGCCTTCTTTTGCACGTCAGGGGCTGGCAAGCTTTGCAACAATATTTTTAAACACAAGCGCTAGAGTTTATGGAGATTCTGCAGTTTCTGCAATGGCAATAGTGGGTAAAATAGGGTTTCTTATTATAGCAGTTCTGTTAGGCTTCGGACAGGGGTTTCAGCCAGTGGTTGGTTTTGCGTATGGGGCAAAAAAATACAAGAGAGTACGAGAAGCGTTCCGATTTTCTCTTGTTGTCGGCACAGCATTCTCGATTGTTTTATCAGTTATATGCTTTATATTTGCAACGGAGATTGTGTCACAGTTTAGAAAAGACGATTTCGATGTTATAAAGATTGGTGCACTTGCATTATGGATTCAGTGCTTTACAGTGCCGTTGCAGCCTATCACAGTTCTTTGCAACATGTTATTGCAGACGGTCGGCAAGTCCGTAGAAGCTACATTTGTATCATCATCAAGGCAAGGTTTGTTTTTTATACCATTAATAGTAGTATTACCAAGGTTCGTAGGCTTATTGGGTGTGCAGATTTCACAGCCAATTGCCGATTTGCTTTCAGCAATAGTTTGTATTTATTTTCTTTTCAGGTTTTTCCGCACACTACCGAAAAAAGATATGTAATACTAATTCCAAATAAAAATCAACCAATCTTCGCGGTCTTTTGTTTGCGAGACTGCGTTGTCGTTCTCGGCGGGCGATAGCCCGCCTACGTCCTCCGCCTTGTCTCACACTAATCTTAAATAAAAATGTAGATATCTTTACGGTCTAGTTTTCGTCCCGCCGCGTTGTCGTCGTCGGCGGGCCCCAGCCCGCTGTCCTCCTCCGCCTTGCGGGACAAAAACTATCCTCGCAAATCTAATCTCCATTTTTAATTGAGATTAGTATCACAAACAAAATCCTCGCAAATCTTGGTCACTTTTTAATTGGAATT